>NZ_AOMD01000020.1 GCF_000336915.1 Halococcus saccharolyticus DSM 5350
GAGATGTGTATAAGAGACAGGGCACGTACACGGCTCGCCTCGGTGATCTCGAGTCCCGGATGGACGTTCTCGGAATGGACCGTGCGGCGTTCGTCGATCTCGTTCAGTCGGATATGCCGCCACGACCGAGCAACTACGAGGCAATCGTCGCGACCAACCTCGGTGAACGTGAGCCGAGCGACGAGGAGGCGTTCGGGCTCGAACTGGGTCCGAACAACTGTGCGGCGAGCCAGGACGCGCTGACGAGCGACTGATCGATGCTCGGACAGTTCGACGCTCTGACGATCATCGGGCAGGCGTCGTTCACGGGGCTGTTCCCGCGTGGAATCAGCCAGTACGCCATCGGCGGCGTACTCATCGGGCTCGGGGTTTCGATCATCTACCTCGGGACGGCGATCACGCCGGGCGCGAGCACGTTCTTCGAGTCGACGCTGTCGTACGTCTCGGAGATCCCCCGATTCAACCGGGCGAAATATCTCGCCACGCGCGACTGGCGACTCGTCTTCACGCTGAGCATGGTCGCCGGCGCGGCCGTCTACGCCCTCCTCCTCGGACAGGGTGGCTGGACGACCGACGTCCGGCCGTGGCGACTGCTCGGTGGTGGCGTCCTCGTCGGTATCGGGACACGGATCGGGAAGGGCTGTACCTCCGGCCACGGGATCCACGGGCTGGCGTCGCTGTCACGGACCTCGTTCGCAAACGTCGCGACGTTCATGGCAGTCGCGATCGGGACCGCGCTCTCGATGCAGGCGCTCGGAGTGACGCCATGAGCGCGAGCGATGCCCGAAACCCGCTGTTCGTGCCGCTGATCGCCGTTGGCGGATCGCTGTTCGGGTTCGGCCTCGCCTACAGCGGAATGGCGAGACCCGAGGTCGTCCTCGATTTCCTCCAGTTGCAGGACCTCGGCCTCCTCTTCGTGATGGGCGGGGCGGCAGCCGTCACTGGAACCGTCATCACGCTTGCGACGCGCCACCTCGACCATGCACCGCTCACCGGCGATCGCTACGGCAAACGCGAGCGATCCTTCGATCGCAGCGTGCTCCTCGGTGGAGCGGTCTTCGGCGTCGGCTGGGGGATTTCGGGCCTCTGTCCGGGCTCGGCGTACGCCAGCCTCGGCATCGGGAACTACCCGATCCTACTCGGGATTGCCGGGATGTTCCTCGGTGCGTACGCTCAGGGCTACTGGCGCGCGTATCGACAGGAAACCGATAGAACGGCCACACCGAGCGACTGAGCGCACCCGATTCGACTCCCAGATGATGCGAAACACCGAACACGAGCACGATACCGACCGTGAACAGCTATCGTGGATAGAGGGGGACTCGTGAGCGACGACACACCCTTCGACCCGACCGGTGAGGCCGAGCGCCACATCGGTCGCGGGATGTTCGAGGAAGGGATGGGGCCCGGCTCGTCGATGGCTCACCTCTATCGCGGTGAGGTCCACCGGATGAAGTTCTGGCGCGAGCGCTTGGACCGCACGACCAACTGGGCCATCACGATCATGGCAGCGATCCTGACGTGGGCGTTCACGGGCAACAATCCTCACTATATCGTGTTGATCGGACTGGCGATGCTCACGGTCTTCCTGGTGATCGAGGCCCGTCGATACCGTGGCTACGATCTCTGGCGGTCACGCGTCCGACTGATGCAGGAGAACGTCTTCGCGAACGCGCTCGATGCCTCCAAGGACGTCAGCGACCCCTACTGGCGACGCGAGCTGAGCGAGGACTACCGCCAGCCGAAGATCAAAATCAGCTTCGAGGAGGCGCTTGCCCACCGCCTGCGTCGGGTGTATCTTCCACTCATGACTGTCCTGCTCGCCGCGTGGGTAGTCCGGATCACCGCGTTCATTCAGGTGACTGAGTGGCCCACGAGTGCCGCGATTGGTGCTATCCCTGGAATCGTCATGTCCGCTGTTGTCGTCGCGTTCTTTGCCGTGGCGACGGTGATCGCCTGCCGCCCACGCACGTGGAAGGCGAACGGCGAACTCCGCATCACGGATGTCGACGTCTGGGGCGACGCCGATCAGTGAACCAGTTCCTCGCCGACGCGGTTCGTTCGTGGTAGCCGTGTGCAGTCGTGCGGAGCATGCACAACGTCTTTGTTCGCGCCAGCCCTACGGAGCGTAACCAATGCCTGACTCGATGGCGGAGTACCTCCGTGCGGACATGGACTGTGAGGGGCTCCTCGAATGTTTCCACGGTCTGACTGATCTCGACCGCGACTGCTTCACGGTCGTCGTCGATCACGACGACGCCCTGACCGTCGACGAGATCGCCGAGGAAGTCGACCGGGAACGCTCGACGGTGTATCGCTCGCTCCAGCGACTGCTCCAGGCGGGGTTCGTCCAGAAGGAGCAGGTCAACTACGAACAGGGCGGCTACTACCACGTCTTCCGGCCGACCGATCCCGACGTCGTCGCCGACGAGATGCAACGCATGTTGAACGACTGGTACGCGAAGATGGGGCAGCTCATCGGGGAGTTCCGGACGAAGTACGAGCCGTCCGATCAGCCCACGGCGGCCGTCGAGGGGTGAATCGATCGGTTCGTGTCCGGTGACGGACACGGACACTCCGTTGAAAATCGACTGCCGAACGGCTATCGGGTTCGTTCCGAAGAGTGGTCGTGACGTTCCAGATGCACACGCGACGTTCCGGGCGCACCCGGTACCTGCGGACTTTTATCACCTGCCACCCAACGCCGGCCATGCGCGTTGGCCTGGTTTCGGTCGGCGACGAACTCCTCGCGGGCGACACCGTGAACACCAACGCCGCGTGGCTCGGCAATCGACTCACAGAGCGCGGCGCGACCGTCGAGCGGTGCGTCGTGGTGCCCGATCGGATCGAGACGATCGCCGAAGTCATCTCGGAACTCCACGACCGCTACGACGCGGTGCTCGTCACGGGTGGGCTCGGGCCGACCCACGACGACCTGACGATGGATGCCGTCGCGCGGGCGTTCGATCGCGAGCTCGAGGAGAGCGACGAGGCGATCGAGTGGCTCGCCGAACACGGCGGCTACGAACGAGCGGACCTCGCCGCGGGCACCGCCGACCTGCCCACGGGCGCACGAGTGCTCCACAACGAGGCCGGGGTCGCGCCGGGCTGTGTGGTCGAGTCGGTGTACGTCTTTCCAGGGGTGCCCGCAGAGATGCACGCGATGTTCGAGACAGTCGCGGAGGAGTTCACTGGCACGATTGCACACGTCGAGTGGATCCGCGCTGCCGAGCCCGAAAGCGCGCTGCTCGATCGGATCGCAGCGGTCCGCGAGCGCTTCGACGTCACGGTCGGGAGCTATCCCGGCGAACACGTCCGGCTCAAGGTCCAGAGCGTCGACCCCGAAGAGGCGACGACGGCGGCCGCGTGGCTCCGCGACCGTGTCGATGTGGTGGAGTCGGCCGACGAACCGAGCGAATCCGGCCCAAACTAACCGCCGGGCTCAGCGATAGAGATACGCCCACCAGACCGCGACGATGGCGATTCCCGCAATCGTGACCGCGTAGCCGGCCCCGTTGATGACACCCGTCTGCACACCTTCCTGAAGGAGGACGCCGATCTCGTTCATGTCGGACGCTTGCGCGCCCGGGATTTAAGCGTTCCATCCGAGCCGGCGTTTCCGGAGCCCATCGCCGTTCGAGCCGGACCGTTTTTCTCGCCGCCGGCGGTAGCGGGGGTATGCGACGGGTCGGCTTCGTGGTGAACCCCATCGCCGGGATGGGTGGTCGCGTCGGGCTGAAGGGAACCGACGGCAAGGTCGAGGAGGCGCGGGAACGCGGTGCGGAGCCGCGTGCACCCGGTCGGGCCCGCGACGCGCTCGAATCACTCGCGACTCACGCTGCGGACACGGACGAGACGATCGAACTCCTCGTTGCCGGCGGCGAGATGGGTGCGTCGATCGCCCGCGACGTCGATTTCGAGTCCGAAGTCGTGACCGACCCTCCCGGAGAGACGAGCGCTGCCGACACCCGCGAGGCTGTCCGACAGTTCGTCGAGCGCGTTCCGCTGGCGGCGGAACGGAACAGTCGAGCGGCGGAGCCGCGAGACGAGGGGGTCGACCTCGTCCTGTTCGTCGGCGGCGACGGTACCGCGGTCGATGTCGCCGAGACGCTCGAAGAGTACGACAGCGAAATTCCGATTCTCGGGGTGCCGGCCGGCGTCAAGATTTATTCATCCGTGTTCGCAGTCTCGCCACGCGCGGCGGGGCGGATCGCGGCGACGTTCGACGACACCGAATCCCGCGAAGTGAACGACATTGACGAGGACGCCTACCGCGAGGGCGAGGTCCACACCGAACTCCGGGCGCTCGCCAGAGTGCCGGTCGCCGAGGAGGTACAGTCGAGCAAACAGCTCGGCGGCGGCACCGTCGCAACGCTCGCGGCGGGGGTCGCGAGCGAAGTCGAGCCCGGCACCACGTACGTGCTCGGGCCTGGCAGTACTGTGGGGGCGATCGAGCGCGAACTCGGGTTCGAGGGAACGCCGCTCGGCGTCGATGTCTGGCGTGCGGCCCCCGATCCCGAAGACGGCGAGTGGCCGACTGGCGAGGTGCTCGCCCGCGACGCGAGCGCCGACGAGATCCTCGACGTACTCGGCGATCGCGTAGTCGTAGTCGTCTCGCCGATCGGTGGCCAGGGGTTCGTCTTCGGCCGGGGCAACCAGCAGCTCTCGCCCGCCGTGCTCCGACAGTCAGAAATCGAGATCGTCGCCTCGCGCCGCAAGCTCGACGACATCGGCGTGTTACGGGTCGACACCGGGGATACGGAGCTCGACGACGAACTCCGGGGATGGCGGAAAGTCAGGATCGGACGAGTCGAGCGGCGGTTGATGAAGGTCGTTTAGCGCTCAGCCAAGGAACTAGTAGGTTGCTCTCCTCGTTTAGTGGCATAGGGAGAAGATTAAGGTGTGTGGGCGCGTCGACTCCCGACATGGTTGAGACGCGGAAAGTCCAGCGGTTGGGCCCCTCGACGCTGGCGATGACGCTACCGGCCGAGTGGGCGTCGGCACACGACGTGGAGAAGGGCGACGAGGTGTCGCTTCGGACGAGCGGCAAGGGGACGCTGACGGTGCTGTCGGAGTCGGCTCAGACCGAGGAATCGAAGGCGACGATTCACGCCGAGAACCTCGACGCGGCTGCGGTCGAGCGCGCGATCGTCGCCCAGTACGTCCTCGGTCGGCGGGTGATCCACGTCGAAATCGCGGAGGGGACCCTCGACTCCGAACACATCAACGCGGTCTACAACGCCGAAACCCAGCTGATGGGACTCGGCGTGATCGAGGAAACGCCCGAGCGTATCGCGATCCGGTGTTCTGTCGACCCCGAAGACTTCACGCTCGACAACCTGCTCGAACGGCTCGAATCCACGGGCTCGACGATGCGCGAGGAGGCGGTGAAGGCGCTTGCGCTCGGCAACCCCGACTTCGCCCAGCGCGCCCTGAATCGTGAGCGGCAGGCCAACAAGATCTTCGTCCTCCTCCTCCGGCTGATCTTCACTGCCTATCAGAACCCCAACCTCGCACGCGCCGTGGGGCTCGACGACGGCTTTCCCCTAGTTGGGTATCGCGCCATCGCGAAGAACCTCGAACTCACTGCGGACAACGCCGAGGACATCGCCGACATCGCGATGGAAACGCCGGGCCACACCCTCGATGTCGATGACGCGACGATGCGCCGCATTCGTGAGTTCACCGACCAGGTCGACGAGATCTCCGCGCTCGCGGTCCAGGCGGCCGTCGAACGCGATTTCGAGCGCACGATCGAGGTCCGGCGGCTGTTCGCCGAGATCAACGACCGCGAGAGCGAGATCTTGGACGACCTCCCCGAGATGAACAACGAGAGCCTGCTGCGGGTGCGCGAGGTACTCGTCAGCCTCGCCAAGACGGCTGAGTACGCCGTCCGGAACGCCGAGATCGCGACGAACCTCGCGCTCAACGAAGAGTCCGAACACACCACGATCCTGTAGCAACGGGGTTCGGTCGCACGCACAGTTCAGAACTCCAGCGTGATCCTCACCGACTCGATGTCGTCGTTTCTGCCGACACTTGCCGGGCGTCGACGATCCGTCCTCCGGGCGTCTCGACGAGCACCGTGTCGCTGGCGTCGTTGATGACGGGATAGAAGAAGCCCGCGTAGCGCTCGGAACCGGCGTTATTGCCCCGTCCAGTGTGGAGGGTCACTGTTTCACCACCGTCGAGAACGAGGCGTGAGAACGTGTGCTGCTGGCCGTCGTCGAAGTCTACCACGTACCCATCGAGATCGAGCGATTGGTTGCCGGCGTTGCGGAGCACGACCGTCTCGTTCTCGGCGTTGAGGCGTGCGATGGTCGGCTGTGCTGACTGCGGTGTCGGCGATCGCGAGACTGTCGTCGATAGCGAGGCTGAGGCGGTCGACGTGGCCGTCGTGGATGGTGTCGGAGTCGCCGTCGGCGGGCGTTCCGGCGTCGGTGTGGGTGTCGGCGTCGGCGTTGCTGTTGCAGTCGGTGTCGCGGTTGTAGTCGGCGTTGCTGTCGTAGTTGCGGTTGCTGTCGCCGTCGTGGTCGGAGTGGGTGTCGTCGTGGTGGTTCGCGTCGGCGTTGCGGCCGTCGTGGCCGACGCGGTTGCGGTCGCTTCGGTCGACTGCGGTGTGTCGGTAGCGGTTGCGCTGATGGGGGCCGTCGCCTCCGTCGTCGTGGTTGGTGTCGCCTTGTCGACGGGTGCGGCCAACTGCGAACAGCCCGCGAACACCGCACAGATCGCGAGGGCCACGACGATCGCGGACCGCCGTTGCATAGCTACGTCTCGTAACTGAGGACACAATTACCTTGCTAGTACCGGACACCGAAGCGAAGTCACTTCCCAGGGGACGGCCGCTCCGGTCGATCAGCCGTCGGCGAGCACGTCGGTCTCGATCTGGGTAGTGTACCCGAGTTCGTCCAGCGGGATTCGGATCGTCTCGCCGTTGGGGAGTTCGACCACGGCAGTGAAATCGATCTGGAGCTCGGTACGCTGCTCTCGTTCGATATGTGACACCCACCACTCGTCGAGGTTGCTGTTGTCGATCGTCACGTCCCCTCGGATCGTCTCTTGGCCGTCAGGGGGGACGGTGTACCCACGAGCAGTCGTACCGTTGCCGACGGTCACGTCGTTCATCGTGAATTCGTAGTCGATCCGACTGATCGCGTACGGGATCGACGTCGGGTTCGAGACGACCATCTCGGTGGACAACGGCGTCGTCTCAGTGGTTACCTCGCCCCACGTTGCGCTCGTCCGATTGACGACTAGCACCGGATCGTCGACGAGCGGGAGGTCCGCGTTCACCGGCCGCGATTCGCTCGAATTGAACGTGTCCGTGATGTCCGTTTCGACGGTTTCGGTCTCGCTGACGCTGGCCGTACGGCCGAGTAGCGACGAGCGCACGCGCGCAGTTGCGACGACCTGTGACCGTTCGCCGTTCGCGACGTGACTCGCCCACCACGCGGGAATCTGCTGGTTGTCGATGGCGGTCGTGAGACCGATCGTCGTGTTGCCGTCGCTCAGCTCGAACCCGTTTTTCTTCCCGGCCCCCATTTCGATGTCGTTCATCGTGATGGTGTGGCCGACCGTGGCGTTGCTGAGGCGGACGCCGACCGGGTTCGGATTGGCGACGACGACGTCGGTATCGACGACCGTCGTACTCGCGTTCACCCCGGAGAACCGGCTCTCGGAGTCGACGATCGACGGTCGATCGATCACGCCGAACACCACCGCCCCACCGACGATCAGTCCGAGAACGACGACGGCGATCACGAGCGTTCGAAACAGGCCACGGAGGCTCATCCGAGTAGCGATCGCCTCATTAAATGGAATCGGGTCGGCGGCGGCATAACCCTCGCGACATGGAACGATACTGTCGGAAAGACGTCTTCACCCCGTTGCAGACGAACGAATCACGGGACAGCGATCGAGCGTTCACGGACGAGCCCGCGGTTAGTTCTTTCCGACAATATAAGTCCCCACCGCCGATAGCGATGGCATGGCTACCGAAACCGTCGGAAGCGACCGTGGCGTGGGATTTGCGGTGTTGTTCGGGCTGCTCGGACTCGCTGGTGCGCTCGTAGCGTTTGCTGCCGCGCTCGCACACAGTCAGGTCGTCGCCGCGTGGGGCTTTGCGGCTGCGGTGCTCGCCGGTGCGATCCTGGTGGTTGGGATTCATCTCACCGGGTGAGGACGACGGGGACAGGACCGGCTCGATTCGCCACAAAGGGTTAAGGACGTCACGGCCGTAGTATATGCAATGAGCGATTTCACCGAGGAAGACCGCCGTATTCTCGCGTACCTCCACGACAGCGTCGCTCGTGGCGAGCGGTACTTCCGATCGAAAAACATCGCCGAGCAGCTCGGTCTGAGTTCGAAGCAGGTCGGCGTTCGCCTTCCGCGGCTGGCCGAGCGCACCGACGACATCGAGATCGAGAAGTGGGGTCGCGCCAAGTCGACGACGTGGCGTGTTTCGCCGGGCTGACTGTTCGGATTCGTCGACCGATCGCCAGCCGATCGATCGCGGCCGTGCTTTCTCGGGTCGGCGGACTTTTACCCGACCGAGCCGTTCATCGGATATGACTGTCCGGGTCGAACGTACTTTCGAACTCGAAGCTTCGCCCGAGCGCGTCTGGGAGTTCATCGCCGACCCGGCGAAGCGCGCGCGCCCGATCAGCGTCGTCGAATCGTTCGACGTCCACGACGATACCCACGCGACGTGGCACATCTCGCTCCCGATCCCGTTCGTCAGCCAGACGATCGCGGTCGAGACCGAGGACACCGTTCGCGAACCCCCCGAGCACGTCGAGTTCGTGGGCCGCTCGCGCGTGATGCGCGTCGTCGGTGAGCACGATCTCGAACCGCTCGACGGCGGCGGCACGCGACTCAGGAATCGTTTTACCGTCGAGGGGAAAGTACCGGGCGTCGAGCGCTTCTTCAAGCGCAACCTCGATGGCGAGCTCGACAACCTCGAAACGGCGATCCGGAACGAGGCCGAACTCGAAGCCTGATGGAACTCGCGCTCGCCCAGCTCCGAATCGAGGCCGGCGACGTTACGGGCAACACGGAGCGAGCGCTGGCCGCGATCGAGGACGCGGCCGCGGCGGGTGCGGACCTCGTCTGTCTCCCCGAGATCTTCACCATCGGATACTTCGCGTTCGACGAGTACGAGCAGTGTGCAGAATCGCTCGCCGGGCCGACGCTCACCACGATCGCCAACGCCGCGAGCGAGCACGACGTGGCTGTGCTTGCAGGGAGCATCGTCGAAGACCTCGCCGAGAGTTCTGACGACGGGATCACGACGCCTGCCGAAAGCGGTCTCGCGAACGCCTCAGTTCTGGTCGATCGATCGGGCGAGCGTCAGGCGATCTACCGGAAACACCACCTGTTCGGGTACGAGTCGGCCGAGGCAGACCTGCTCGTGCCTGGCGAGTCGCTTGGGGTGGCCGAGATCGGTGGATTCACCGTCGGGATGACGACGTGTTACGACCTCCGCTTCCCCGAACTCTACCGCGATCTCGCCGGGGCGGGCGCGACCCTGGTTCTAATCCCGAGCGCGTGGCCGTACCCCAGAGTCGAGCACTGGCAGCTTCTCCCGCGAGCGCGGGCGATCGAGAATCAGATATTCGTGGGGACCTGCAACGGCTCCGGCGTCTTTGGCGATACGGCGCTTTGCGGACGTTCGTCGGTGTACGATCCGTGGGGCGACGTGCTGGCCGAGACCGACGACGCGCCAGCCATCGTCACCGCCGACATCGACTCCGACCGAGTCGAGACGGTCCGCGAGGAGTTCCCGGCGTGGCGCGATCGACGGCGATAGGCGGGAAACGAGAGGTTTATGCGGCGCACGCACCTTCCTCTAAGTGCCGGTACGTGACGCTTTTCTCGTCGCAGCCGGCAACAACGCGCCCGCCACCACCGCACCCCCCCACCCCGTTTCGTTCGATCGTCTCACCGTCTGTAAGCACTGGCGACACCGTTTTGTCGGTGTGCCTGGCGCTCTTGAACCTGCAGAGGGCGACGGCGTTTACTGTTTGACAGCCCGTCCGACGTTGTAGACGACGACGGTCAACGAACTATCGTGGCCGGTGCTTTTATCCACCTCAGTCTGGATGGACAATTCGGTACCACATGGCAAGCGAGAACGAAGCGAGGACGGCCCGCGAAGAGTGGGGGACTCGGTTCGGATTCCTGATGGCGATGCTCGGGGGGATGGTGGGGTCAGGCAACATCTGGCGAATGCCGTACACGACCGGTCAGAACGGCGGTGGGGCATTTCTCCTGGCCTATATCATCCTTCTCTTCGTGATCGCAATACCGGGACTGATGGCCGAGACAGCGCTTGGCTCGTACACCAAACAGGGCGTCATCGGAGCGTTCAAGAAAACGTACGGACGCGGCTGGTCGGAAGGGTTCGGCCTCGTCGTCGTCGTTGTCACGATTGCTCTCACCTCGTACTATCTTCCTGTCGTTGGACAGGTCCTCTACTACGTGGCACATTCGTTCCTGCTCACGTTCTCCCAGCCCGGTTTCGAGTCCGTGGCCTTCTGGAACGAGTTCACTGCCTCACCGTTGCTCACGATCGGCACCCATACGATCGCGACCGTACTGGTGGGCGGTGTCCTCCTCTTCGGGATCAAGCGTGGGATCGAACGCGTCGTGAAGTGGATGATCCCGCTGTTGGTCGTGACGCTGATCGTGGTCGCCGTACGTGGGCTGACGCTGCCGGGAGCGACTGCCGGACTCGCCTTCGCGCTCACCCCGGATTGGAACTATCTCGTTCGCGGCCAGACGTGGATCGCTGCACTCGGGCAGGCGCTGTTCTCGACCGGGCTGGGGTGGGGGATCGCGCTCACCTTCGGGAGCTACCTCCGCCAGAACGACGACATCCCGCTAGGTGCGGGGATATTCACTGCGATCGGCAACACCAGCATCGGGCTCCTGTCGATTTTCGCTGTATTCCCTGTGGTCTTTGCGTTCGGGCTCGAGCCTACCGCCGGTGCCGAACTGACGTTCGTCTCGCTGGTCAGCGTGTTCCCCCAGATGGCTGGCGGCCCGATTTGGGCGATCGTCTTTTTCGTCGGCTTTTTCTTCGCTGCTCTGTCGACGGGCATCGTCATCACCGAGATCGGCGTGTCGACGATCATCGAGGAAACACGGCTGGATCGGTCCCAGACTGTTCTCGTCGTCTGCACGGTCGTCTGGCTGCTCGGGATTCCGAGCGCCTACTCCCCAGCGTTTCTCGGTACGATGGACTTCATGTTCGGGAACTGGGGGCTGCCGCTGGCAACGCTGCTCATTATCGGCACGGTCGGATGGAAGATCGGCCCCGAACGGCTCCGCGTTATCGAACTCAATCGCAACGCGGACGTCTACATCGGTTCGTGGTGGAACCCAGTAATCAAGTACGTCATCCCGCTTGTGATGGTGTTCATCATGGTCTACTACCTCCTGACGAACATTGCGGGTTCGACGATGCAGACGGTGGGTGGGGTCGTCCTCATGACGGTCCTGCTTGTTGGGGCAGTGCTCGTCATGCGCGTGGTGCGACAGCGGGAGACCACCAACGTGGCCTCCGGAGGTGACTGAAATGGCGCTCAGTACGGCCGCTTGGGTCGTCATGATCGGTTCGATCGTGGTCCTGTGGGTACCGGCCGTGTGGGCGTTGGTCCGCACGCTTCGGGACGAGGGTCGGAAACTCGAACTACTCACCGAACAGGGAAAGATCGATACCTACTCGCCGCAAGCGCTCGGGGAGCTCCGTGAGTGGATCGAGGCTCACCCTGACGACGCGTACGAGCCCGAGGCTCGTCGACGGTACAACGAGTGCGTCGAGACACTCCACGATATCGAGGAGCCGTTCTACGAGTGGTCGAACGCAGCTGTTGAGGATCTCCAAAAGCTCGATCGGTCAGAGTAGGTGATGTCAGTGGACTCCGTCTCTCTCCGCCGCGAAACGAGTGTTTTCGCCGATCCGCCGCTCAGTCCTCGTCGGTCGTGATATCGGCGGAGAGGCCCTGGGCCATCTGGATGCCCTCCGAATTGTTGAGCGTCCAGGCGGTGCGCTCGGTGACGGCCTCGATGACCTCGCGGGCGCTGGGGTAGCCGTTGCCCGACTTCTTCACGCCGCCGAACGGGAGGTGGACTTCCGCGCCGATGCAGGGGAGATTGCCATAGGCGAGCCCGATTTCGGCGTTGTCGCGGAAGTAGTTGATCTCGCGGTAGTCCTCGGAGATGATCGCACCCGCGAGCCCGTACTCCGTGTCGTTGTGGAGTTCGACGGCGTCCTCGATGTCCCCGGAGTACTTCAGGAGAGCGACGTGCGGGCCGAAGACCTCCTCGTGGGTCACACGGAGGTCGTCCTCGGGATCGGCCTCGTAGACGAACGGTCCGATCCAGTTGCCGTCCTCGTGGCCGTCGGGAATCTCATCGTCGTCGAGATCGGCCCTGTCGACGAGCACGTTCACGTCCTCATCACGCGCGAGGTCGTTGTAACCCGTGACTTTCTCCTCGTGATCGGGCTCGATCAGCGGCCCCATGAAGGTGTCTTCCTCCAGGGGGTCGCCGACCGCAACGTCCTCGGCGACGTCGACGAAGCGCTCCTTGAACTCGTCGTAGCGGTCCTCGTGGACGAGGAGTCGCTCCGAGGAGACACACCGCTGGCCGGTGGTCTTGAAGCTCGACATGACGGCCGAGTGCACGGCGGTGTCCATGTCGGCCTCGCTGCTGACGATAATCCCGTTCTTGCCGCCCATCTCACACGCCGCGAGCTTGCCAGGCTGGCCGCCGACCTCGCCGGCGATCTCCTGGCCGACCTCGGCCGAGCCGGTGAACAGGACGGTGTCGGTGCGGTCGTCGTCGACGATGGCCTCACCGGCGTCACCGTAGCCCTGGACCATGTTGAACACGCCGTCCGGAATGCCGGCGTCCTCGAACATCTCGGCGATGACCTGCCCACACCACGGGGTCTGTTCGGCGGGCTTCCAGACGACGGTGTTGCCCTCGACCAGCGTGACCGCCATGTGCCAGAACGGGATCGCGACCGGGAAGTTCCACGGCGAGATACAGCCTACCACGCCTCGGGGTTTCCGTCGCATGTACGCGTCCTTGCCGGGGATTTCGGAGGGAACGACGTCGCCGTGAGGGTGGCGGGCGTTGCCGGCAGCCCACTCGACCATGTGCCACGCCTCGGTCACGTCGGCTTTCCCCTCCGAGATCTCCTTGCCGCACTCCTTCGTGACGACCTCACCCAGCTCCTCGTGGCGATCCCGGAGTTCGTGGTAGATGTCCCAGAGGTACTCCGCGCGGTCGATGTACGATAGCGCGCTCCACTCCTCGAAGGCCTCGTCGGCGGCGGCGAGCGCGCGGTCGACGTCGACGTCAGTCCCGCGGTGGAACTCGCCGAGCGTCTCGCCCGTCGCCGGGTTGGTGCTCTCGAACGTCTCCGTCCCCTCTCCATCGGTCCATTCGCCGTCGACGTAATGTTTCGACGGCTCGCTGAGTTGCTGGCTCATGCTCTGGGCAAGAATTGCGCGGGCCGGGTACAAAAACGTCGCGCTGTTCACACCGGAACCGGCGGGTGGCGGTGATCTACTGCCTCACCGGCGGCCGGGAATCCGCTTCATCGCGCGCAGCGCGGCCGTCATCCCCTTGGTGTACAGCCACTCGGGGACGCCGGGCGGCGCGGCGAGCGGGGCCACGCGCTGTTCGGCTACCGTCTGAGGCTCGGTGTACTTCAGGATGCCCTCGCGGCCGTGTCGCCGGCCGAGCCCCGACTCCTTCATCCCGCCCATCGGCGCGTCGATCGATCCCCACGCTGCGACGTACGCCTCGTTGATGTTGACCGTGCCACACTCGATCCGCTCGGCGACGGCGTGGCCGCGTTCGCTGTCCTCCGTCCAGACGCTCGCATTCAGCCCCCGATCGGAGTCGTTCGCCCGCTCGATCGCCTCTTTCGTACTCTCGAACTCGTAGAGTGACACCACCGGGCCGAAGGTTTCCTCGTCGGCCACCGTCATGTCGGGCGTCACGTCGGCGAGCACCGTCGGCTCGTAGAAGTACGGTCCGACGTCCGGCCGGGCCTCGCCGCCGGTGAGCACGGTCGCGCCCTTCTCGCGCGTGTCCGCGACGTGAGATTTCACCTTCTCCAGCTGGTCGGCCGACGCCAGCGATCCGACGTCGGGTTCGTAATCGAGACTCGTGCCGAGATCGAGATCCTCGACGGCCGCGACGAACCGTCGCTCGAACTCGTCGCGGACGCCCGATTGCACGTAGAACCGTTCGAGCGAGATGCAGAGCTGTCCGGCGTTGGTGAACGATCCGCGGATCGCGCCCTCGACAGTTCTCCCGAGGTCGGCGTCGTCGAACACCAGGAGGGGGTTCTTCCCGCCGAGCTCCATCGAGCACTTCGTGAGGTTCGCGCCGGCCTGCTCGGCGACGGTCTTGCCCGTCTCGGTGCTGCCGGTGAACATCAGGAAATCCGATCTCTCGATGAGCGGCGGGCCGATCGTGGAGCCGTACCCGGTGATCACTTGGAGTACGTCCTCTGGCAGGCCGGCCTCACGAAGGAGCGAGACCGCGAGCAGCGCGGTGAAGGGTGTCTCCTCGGCCGGTTTCAGGACGACCGAGTTTCCCGCGAGCAGCGCGGGGATCGCGTCCGAGACCGCGAGCGTCAGGGGGTAGTTCCACGGCGCGATGATCCCGACGACGCCGACGGGATGGTGGTGCTCGACGGTCTTCGTTAGCAGCGGCAGCGCGCCCGTCCGCCGGCGGGAGGCGAGGTGATCCTCGCCGTGGTAGGCGTAGTACCGGCTCGTGATGGCGACATCGAGGAGCTCCTCGTAGGCCGCCCGCCGGCTCTTGCCGCTCTCGCGCTGGACGAGGTCGAGCAGTTCGTCCTGACGGTCGAGCACGAGGTCGTGATACTGCTTCACCACTGCTGCACGCTCCTCAAACGAGCGGGCAGCCCACGATCCCTGGGCATCGGCGGCGCGCTCGGTCACCTCGATCACGTCGGACTCGGTGTGGGCCGGGACCGAGCCGAGCGTCTCGCCGGTGTAGGGCGCTTCGACGGTGATCGCCTCACGTTCGGTCGTGTCGCTCGCCAGGCCTTCGAGCAGTTCGTCGAACTCGCCCGATCCCGTCGGCTGCGTTCGGATCGATTCGGTCATATCCACCGAACGGGTGCGAACGGGGTATAGCTATCGCCGACCGGCGACGACGAGCCGGCTACGTCGCGCGTTTCTCGATCTCGCCGCGGAGCAACGCGGCGTCGAAGTCGTGATCCGGCCGCATGTTGATGAAGTCGACGAACTCGCGGGCGGCGAGGAGGTCGTCGACGCCGTAGTGTTTGGTGGCGGCATCGACCGCTGCGCGCGCTCCCACCAAGGGTTCGAGCGCCGCGAGCCCACAGGCGAGATCGTACGACCGAACGTCGGCAGCGGCGTCCTCCCGGACGCTCGTCGCGTCGATGACGTACAGTTCGCCGTCGGCGACGAGGACGTTCTCCGCTCGGAGGTCGCCGTGGCCGAGTTCCGCTGCGTGCATCCGCGCGAGCACACCGAAGACCTCCGGCGCGAGCGCGCGGGCCTCGTCGGCTGGGAGCACGTCGAGCGTACGGAACGCAGGGAGGTACTCAAACACGAGCACGCCGAACTCCTCGTGAGCGAACGCTTCGAGGGGTTCGGGCGCGTTGACGCCGATCTCGCGCAGTCGACGGGTCGCGTCGCGCTCGTGTTCGGCCATCTCGACCGGGTCCGCGAAGCGCTCGAAGAACCCTTCAGTACCGCTCGAAAACGCTCCCAAATTCCGGCCCGTGGTGAGCAGCCCGTGGACGAGCGCGTTCTGTGGCGTGATGACCTTCACGAACCACCGCTCGTTCAGCACGCAGGGCGTCGAGAGCCAGTTGTCCGCGTCGAGGCGCTCGATCCGCTCGACCGACGTGTCGTAGCGCGCCGCGACCGCTTCGCAGACGGCTTCGAGTCGCTCGGGATCGACCTCGCCCCGGATGAATCGACGGAACGCCACGCTTCCGTTAGGAGTGCCTCCGCCTTTTCACTTCGGGGCTGGCGACGGCCGGGCAGTCGTGCCGTTCGATCGCTCGTCGGCGAGCCCCGCAGCCCACCGCAACCCCGCCGCCCGTTCGATACAGTCCGTCGCCATCGACGGTTCATCTCCCTGCCACAATGAGATCGGCGGCCCGTTCGGCGATGGCGATCGTCGGCGCGTTGGTGTTGCCGCCGGTAATCGTCGGCATGATCGAGGCGTCGACGACCCGGAGGCCGTCGAGGCCGCGGACCCGCAGGCGGTCGTCAACGACGGCCATCGGATCGTCACCCATCCGGCAGGTGCCGACCGGGTGGTAGACGGTCTCCGAGGTCTCGCGGATGTGCGCTGCGAGCTCCTCGTCGGTACGGGCGTCCTCGCCTGGCCAGACCTCGCGTCCCCGATGCTTTTCGAAGGCGTCGGCGCGGGCGATCTCGCGTGCCCGCCTGAGACCCTCGACGAGCGTTTCCATATCCGCCGGCTCGGTGAGGTATCGGGGATCGATGGCGGGCGCGTCGAACGGGTCCGCGGAGTCGAGAGTGATCCGCCCGCGGCTCTCCGGCCGGAGCTGTGTCGCAGCGATCGAGAATCCTCTACCTTTCTCGGGGTTGTCGAACCCGTGGCGCATGAAGTACGCTGGCCCGAAGTGATACTGGAGGTCAGGTGCCGGCTCGTCCGGGCTCGTCCGGACGAACCCGCCGGCCTCGGCGACGTTCGACGTCAGGGGGCCGCGCTTGAGCAGGGCGTACTTCGGGAGGTGGCGGAGCTTGGCGGCGTCGTCGATCGTGTCCGCGTCCGTCGCCTCGTAGGTCGCGGTCGCGAAGAGGTGATCCTGGAGATTGTGCCCGACGCCAGGCAGGTCGTGGTGCACCGCGATGTCGTGCTCGCGGAGGTGGTCGGACTCGCCGACACCCGAGAGCATGAGCAGCTGGGGCGAGTTGACTGCCCCCGCCGAAAGCACGATCTCATCGTGAGAATCGGCCCGAACCCGATCGCCGTCGATCTCGTACTCGACGCCGGTCGCGCGGTCGCCGTCGAACGCGATCCGTGTGACCTGCGCGCCGGTTCGCGCCGTCAGGTTGTGGCGGTCGAGCACCGGCTTCAGGTAGCCGTCGGCGGCGCTGTGGCGTTCGCCGTCCTTCTGGGTGAGGTGATAGCGCCCGACGCCCTCCTGCTGTTCGCCGTTGAAGTCGTCGTTCCGGGCGTGGCCGACCTCGACTGCGGCGTCCACGAAGGTGTCCGAGAGCGATCGGGGCGAGCGAGGAGTGGTGACGTTCAGCGGACCGCCCTGGCCGTGGTACGTCGCGTCGCCTGGCTCGAAGTGTTCGCTGCGCTCGAAGTAAGGAAGCATCTCGTCGTAGCTCCAGCCGTTGTTGCCCAGCGACGCCCAGTGGTCGTAGTCCGTCCGGTGACCCCGGATGTAGATCATCGCGTTGATCGAACTCGACCCGCCGAGGGTCTTCCCCCGTGGCCAGTAGAGTTCGCGGCCGTTCATCGCGGTCTGAGGCTCGGTGTGGTACTCCCAGTCGACCGAGCTCTTAAACAGTTCGGGAAAGGCGGCCGGGATATCGATCTCGCGTTGCTCGTTCGGCTCGCCGGCTTCGAGCAACAGTACCGACGTGTCTGCATCCGCGCTGAGGCGGTTTGCGAGCACGCAGCCCGCCGACCCCGCGCCGACGACGATGTAGTCGTAAGTGGCGGTTTTGGGTGCCATCGTCAGCGGAACTCCGAGTCTCCGTCCATGGTTCCGATAACCGACGAGGTGGCGTCCTCCGACCGTGGGTTGGTCACCGACTCGGCCCGCTGCTCGTCGAATACTCGACCGAACACGTGAGACCGTCCTTCGGAACGATGGTCAATGATGACGAACAGCATACCGATCGCTCGTCGGCCGCGAGCATCAACATTGGGGTGGAGGCGGCCACAGCACGAACGGAGACCGACGAAGCCGCACCGCCACCGCCGACCGGTTCGCGCTCCCCCGTCGCCATCGCCCCGGGCTCGCAATCGTTGCCGGGAGTTTTTATCCTCGTGCCGCCGTAGGAGGCGCATGGATTTCGAGGTGCCCGACGAACACCGGATGATGCGCGATACGGTGCGGGAGTTCTGCGAGGACGAGATCGCCCCGATCGCCCAGGAGATCGAGGACGAGCACCGCTACCCCGCCGAGATCTTCGACCAGCTCGGCACGCTCGACGTGATGGGCGTCCCGATTAGCGAGGAATACGGCGGACTCGGCGGTGATCAGCTGATGTACGCCCTAGTCTGTGAGGAACTCGGCCGCGTCTCGGGATCGATCGGGCTCTCCTACGCCGCCCACGTCTCGCTCGCCTCGAAACCGCTCGAACTGTTCGGCACCCACGAGCAGAAGGAGCGCTGGCTCCGCCCGCTCGCCGAGGGTGAACACATCGGCGGGTGGGCGCTGACCGAACCCAGCAGTGGCAGCGACGCGAGCGACATGGACACCCGCGCGGTGAAAGACGGTGACGAGTACGTTCTCAACGGGACCAAACAGTTCATCACGAACGCCTCGGAGGCCGGTTCCGTTCTCGTGAAGGCCGTCACCGACCCCGAGGCAGGCTACGACGGCATCTCCACCTTCATCGTCGACCCCGCGGACGACGGCTTCGAGGTCACCACGATCTGGGACAAGATGGGGCTCAACGCCTCGCCGACCTGCGAGATCCAACTCGACGACGTCCGCCTCCCCGAGGACCGACTGCTCGGCAACGAGGGCGACGGCTGGGATCAGACCAAGAAAACCCTCGACGGCGGGCGGATCTCGATCGCCGCCCTCTCCGTGGGGCTCGGTCAGGGGGCCTACGAGGCCGCCAAATCCTACGCCACCGAGCGCGAGCAGTTCGGCCAGCCCATTTCTGAGTTCGACGCGGTTCGGAACAAGATCGTGGCGATGGATCGGAAGATCGAGCGCGCGCGCCTCCTGACTCACAAGGCCGCAACGAAATACGACGCCGGACAGGACGTCAACCGCGAGAGCGCGCTGGCAAAACTCGACGCGAGCGAGGCCGCCCGCGAGATCGCCGAGGACGCAGTCCAGGTGCTCGGCGGGTACGGCTATACTACCGACTTCGCACCACAGCGGTTCTACCGCGACGCCAAACTGATGGAGATCGGCGAGGGTACCAGCGAGATCCAACACCTCGTCATCGGTCGCGAACTCGGGTTGTAGCGGTCAGTCGCTGTCTCCATCGCTGGCGAGCGACCGGGCGATCGCGGCGGCCGCGACGCTGCCGACCGCACCCAGCGCTGCGACCGCGCCGAATCCTGGCCCACGAGCGTCGCTCGCGGCGTCGCTCCCGTTTTCCGCTCCCGAACCGTTCGTCGCCGTTCCGTTCTCCGTCCCCGCTGATTCCGCTGCGGACGTGTCTCCCGCTGCCGATCCCGTCGCGGGCGTCTCCGGAACCAGTTTCTGTACCCGTCCAGTCGTGGTCGAAGGATCGACGCCCAGCACGTCGGTCGTGAGCGCGTACAGTTCACCCGTTGTGTCCTGGCCGATTCCGAGGAGGTAGGCGTCGAGCGAGCCATCGGGGCCGCCGGCGATTCGGAGTTCTTCGAGCGACCACTGCCCGTCCTCGGCGGGCGGCGTCGCGGCGAACAGCGATCCGCGGGGCTCGCCGTTCTGGCTGTAGTCCCCAAAGACGTACGCCCCATCGAGGTCCGGGATCGTGTCGGTGTCGTAGACGTGGCCACCGATGACCGCGAGCCCCACGCTGTTGCCCTCGTAGACGTGGGGGTACTCCACGATCGGATCGACGAGCGGTTCGCCGCCGCGGACGTCGGGCGGAGTTCGCTCGGGACACGCCGTTGGCGGGTCCGTGGGACTGCCGGTGCTGTAACAGTGACTCCCCTCCCGGACGTTCCAGCCGTAGTTGTTCCCTTTCTCGACGATGTTCACTTCCTCGTAGTTGCTCGCGCCGACGTCGGCGACGAACAGTGTTCCACTACTGAAGCTTACTCGCCACGGGTTCCGGAACCCCCACGCGTAGTGCTCGTCCAGTCCGTCCCGCCCGACGAGGGGGTTGTCGTCGGGGATGCCATAGGGTTTGGCTCCGCTCCGATCGTCGACGTCGATTCTGAGGATCGACCCGAGCAGGTTGTCGGTCACGTTCTGGCCGTTGCCGCCGTTGTTCACGTACCAGTCCTCGGCGTGGCCGGCTTCGAGTTTGCTGCCGCCGCCGTCGCCCATTCCCATGTAGCAATACCCGTCGGGACCGAACGCGACCGAGCCGGCGTTGTGGGTGTAGTGCGGCGAGGGGATGTCGAGGAGCACCCGTTCGGAGCCGGGACGGCCTCGACGACCCTCCTCACCCGCCGTGAACTCCGAGAGCCGTTCGATGTGGGTGTAGCCATCGGGAGTTTTCGGTTTGGGTGGCGCGCTGTATCGGACGTAGTAGCGCCGGTTCGACTCGAAATCGGGATGGAAGGCGAGTCCGAGCAGCCCACGCTCCTCGATCGAGTCGGTCCGCGCGGAGGAGAAGTCGATGAGTCGCTCGGTGATGTCGAGGAACGGTTCGTCGGCGAGCCCGTCGGAGCCGTGGACGTAGATCGTCCCCACCTGGTCGACCACGAACCGTCGGTCGCGGTCGTCGGGAGCGACTTCGAACCCGAGCGGTGCGCTCAGGGGCCCGTCGGCGACCGTCTCGGTTCGCACGGTCGGCCCCCACGGCATGAAGCGATCGCTTCCGTCCGTGTCGTCGCCGCTGCCGTCACCCTCGGCTGCTGTTTCCTCGCCCGCGATCCGGATGTCGCCGCGCATCGAGCCCGGATGGGCCTCGCAGACGTACTCCGCCATCGCCTCGGTGGCGACGAAGTCGAACGTCTGGGTCGCGCCGCGCTCGGTCACGAACGAGGTGCGCTCGATCGTTCCGCCGTCGGCGTCGAGCAGCGCGACGTTGTGGGGCGTGCCGTCGACGTTCTCCCACACGATCCGGTAGACTCGGCCCGGTTCGAGAGCGAGTGTGGGGTTCGTCTCGCCGCGGATCGACGCCGGGTCGCGCCCCCGCCAGCCAGGAATCTCGCCGTCGAGGCGGATCGTTCCCGCTGCTTGAGAGGACTGTGCACCGACGCGTCCGCCCACGCCGGCGAGACCGAGCGCGGCGACTCCGGTGAGGAACCTACGGCGGGACGTATTCGGGACCACTACCGAACTAGTATCTCCCCTAGGATTTGGCTTTTACGCGCAAACGACATGTGGCCGATACTCTCGAATGTAACGTCGACGTGTCGACACGTCGATCTCGGGTCGGTCGTGCCAACTGTGGCACGTTCGCACAGGCTTAACCGTTTGCGACGAATAAGACAACCATGCTCGTCGACGGATTCGGTCGGGAGGTTTCGGGGGTGCGTGTCTCCCTAACTGATCGCTGTAATTTCGACTGTGTCTACTGCCACAACGAAGGGCTCGGCGACACGCGCGGCCCGATGGAGCCCGCCGAGAACGAGATGGGTACCGAAGACGTCGTTCGGTTCCTCGAAGTCGCAAGCGAATTCGACGTCGAGAAGGTCAAGTTCACCGGCGGCGAGCCGATGCTCCGCGACGATCTGGAGGAGATCGTCCGCCGGACGCCCGACGATATGGAGACCTCGCTGACGACCAACGGGACCTTCCTACCGGGTCGCGCGGAGGGGCTGCGGGAAGCGGGCCTCGATCGCGTGAACGTCTCTCAGGACGCTATCGACAGGGAAGCATTCGCCGAGATCACCGAGTCCGGTGCGTACGAGCGCGTCCTGGAGGGCGTCGAGGCGGCACTCGATGTCGGGCTCGACCCCGTGAAGCTCAACATGGTGGTGTTCGAGGGCACAGTAGAATTCATCCCGGAGATGGTGGAGCACGTCGCGGCGAACTCCGGGCTCCAGCTCCAGCTCATCGAGTACATGCCCGAGATCGCGGGCCACCCCGAGTGGGCGATCGATATCGAACGAGTCCACGACTGGCTCGCGGAGCGTGCCGATCGGATCGAACACCGCGAGATGCACGATCGGCGGCGCTACTGGGTGAACGGTGGTGACGTGAGTAGCGAGGAGCTCCGCTCCTCGGACCGTTCGAGCGGGCGAAGCCCGCGAGAAGACGAAGCGAGCGGAGCCTCGTCGGACTCGTCCGACGGTGGGATGGTGGAGATCGTCGATCCCGTCGGCAACGAAACCTTCTGTGCGAACTGCCACCGGGTGCGAGTCACTCACGAAGGGTATCTCAAGGGCTGTCTCAACCGGAACGACGACCTCCGGTCGATGGGCGAGATGACCAGGGACGAGATCCGCGACGCGTTCCGCGAGGTCGTCCACAACCGGGTGCCGTACTACGGCGAGTACATGATCCGAGACGGTGACGGCGGGTGGGAGGTCAACGACGAGTACGTCGGCGCGTAGCGGCGATCGTTGACGGAAGTGATTCTTGTGACTGTCGCGATCGAGCGGTAGCGACGTGTTATTCGGCCTGGTCGGCGAATCGATCGGTGAGCGCCGCGATCTCCGCGCGCGTGTTGACGTTCGTGAGCGTCGCCGTGTCGGCGTGTTCGCGCAGTTCTTGCTCCTCGATCACGACGCGATCGAGATCGGCCACCGCCGCAGTGACTCGGCGTTCGTCCCGCGAGAGCGCCGCCGCACAGGCATCGGCCGTCGCATCGACGCGATAGACTGCCTGCAGCGGCTGGAGGCGGCCGTCGGATCGGGGAATCGCCGCATCGTGGCCGGCGGCCCGATCGAACAGATGCGAGACGAATCTCGGATCGACGAGCGGCATGTCGGCAGCGACGACGGCCGCATACTCGATCGCGGGCTGTTCGGCTCGGACGAAATCGAGCCCGGTTCGGATGCCGGCTGCTGGGCCGCGATCGGGATCGGTGTCGGTGGTGTATCGTGCGTCCAACCCCGCGAGCGCCGTCGCGATGGCGTCCATCTGGTCGGTCCGGCAGTTGACGACGAGTGTATCGACGACACCTGCGAGACGGTCGGCGACCCGGCGGATCATCGGGACGTCCGCGAGGTCGGCGGTGACCTTGTCCCGATCGCCGAACCGCATCGAGCGTCCGCCTGCGACGATGACGACAGCACGCATCGGTGACCGTTCGTCGTGGGCACGCATCAACGTGTCCCGCAACGTCGTACAGCCGACCGACCGAAGTCGTTCTACTTCCACTCCGCTTCGATAGGATATAAGTACGAATCGCGACGAGTAGAGCACGTATGGCGGACTTCATCGTGAAATCGGCAGTCAAGGACCGACTCGACGACCAGAACGTTGCGGCCGACTTCTACGACGCCCTCGACGAGGACGTCGCGGAGCTTCTCGACGACGCTGCCCGACGCGCCGCGGACAACGATCGAAAGACCGTCCAGACGCGCGACCTGTAACTGCGCGAGGCGACGATCGCTGGTTTTGGTCGGCGTGAGGGCTGCCATCGAGAATGACTGCGGAGTGATCCACTCGAACGGCGAGCCCGGTGGTCGTACCGGCCCGCGATGTGGGGGAGCGCCACACACAAATACTCCCGTCGATTGTGTTCGGTGATGGCAACGCCCAAGGGTGCGATCGGCAACGGACCAGTCGTTCGTGTTGCGATCGGTGGCGATCACGACGCCGGCCCCGAACTCCTCCGTGCGGCCCGTGATGCGACCGAGGACGTTCGCGTCGTCGCGGTCGGGCCGACCGGTGCTGACTCGCTCGCGCCGCTCGTTCTCGCGACGCAAAACGGTACAACGGCGTTCGTTCCACAGTGTACCGTCGCGAACGTCACGACGATCGTCGAAACCCTCGAGAACGGATCGCTGCCCGACACGGCGGCGACCGTCGAGCACGATCCGGGGGCGACGAGCATGCCGACACCGCCGGCAGCGATCGACACGACGGCGGTGCTCGGCGTGGGATCGCGCCGTGTGCTCGGGGGCTGTGGCTGGCGAGCCCCCGCAAGCGTCGCGGACTACCGCGTCTCGCGCGACGACGAACTCCTCGCCGAGCGTGCGATCGACGATCCCGACGCGGTTCACGAGCGGGTCGCGGACGCCGCGCTCCGTGGCCGCGGTCGAGGCGACGGCAGCACCGACGCACCGATATCGGGGGTGTGGACGACCGCGACCGAGACCGACGGCAAGCCAGTCGTGGTCGTGAACGCGAACGAGGCCGACGATCACGCGCGCGCCGATCGACTCTTGCTCGAAAGCGCGCCGCTCGCGGTGCTCGATGCGGCGCTCGCGACGGCCCACGCCGTCGACGCGACCGACGTGCTCGTCTACACCAACGACGCCGAGGCACTCGCGAGGGAGCGGGCACAGGAGGCGGCGGACGCGCTCGCCGCCGACCGCGATCCCGACATTCCGATTCAGGTCGTCGCCGGGCCGGATGCATACACTGCGGGCGAGATGACGATGGCGCTCGAAGCCATGGAGGGCAACGACCGGCTCGAAGCCAGACGCCGGCCGCCCGGTCCCGATCAGTACGGGCTGTACGGCCGACCGACGGTGATCCACACCCCGCGGACGTTCGCCCAGGTCGGGCAGGCGCTCGCCGATAACGATCTCGGCGGCGTCCCCGGTGATCCGGGCACCCGACTGTTCACCGTGGCCGGCGACGTCGACGCACCCGCGACGATCGAACTGCCAACCGACGCGACGCTCGCCGATGTTCGCGGTGCGGTCGCGCTCGACGGCGGGCTGAAGACCGCGTGTGTCGGCGGCCGATTCGGCGGACTGACCCGCGATCTCGACGTCCCGGCGAGCGCTGCCGGGCTTCGGGGTGCGCGCCTCGGGACGAACGGTGTCATCGAGCTGTTCGACGAGTCAACCTGCACGGTGGCGCTCGCCGGCCAGCGAGCGAAACTCGCGCGCGAGGAGAACTGTGGCCGATGTGTGCCCTGTCGCGAGGGGTCGAAACAGCTCGTCGAACTCCTGCGCGACGTGTACGACGGCGAGTATCAGGACGGGATGCTCCGCGAGCTCGCCCGCACCATGCGCGAGACCAGCACCTGCGAGTTCGGCCAGGAAGCGTCGAGACCGGTGACGACTGCGATGGAGTCCTTCGAGCCCGAGTTCCGCGCCCACGCCGACGGGCGCTGTCCCAGCGGTTCCTGCGATCACGTTTCATCATGAGCACTGACCAATCTTCCACCCCACGCGTCCCGGACGTCGAGAACCCACAGCCGACAATGCCGCTGACCGAGGACATCAGACCGGGGACGGCGAACGATCCACCGGTCGAGACCGTCGAACCCGATCGAACCGCGACGCTCACCGTCGACGGCGAGTCGGTCACAGTGTCGGCCGAGTCGACCCTGCTCGACGCCACCGAGGAGACCGACACCGACGACTACGTGCCCGCGCTGTGTTCGTACGACGAGCATGACGAGATCGGCCCACGAAGCGAGTGTCGGACGTGTATGGTCGAAACCGAAGAACACGGCGTCGTGCCGTCGTGTAGCTTCCCCGCTCAGGACGGGATGACCGTCCGCACCGACACGACGGAGGCGAGCGAGGCCCGTGACGTCAACCTCGATCTGCTCCTCTCGAATCACAACCTCCGGTGTACGACCTGCGGAAAGAACGGCCGGTGTGAACTCCAGGACGTCTCGATCGAGAACGACGTGGTCGAACCCCGGTATGGGGTGTTCGACGACCGCGACGCCTACGAACCGCTCGACGATTCGTCACCCTTCATCCAGATCGACCGCAACAAGTGTATTCTCTGTAATCGGTGCGTCGAGGCGTGCAACGACGTCCAGGTCGAGGGCGTGCTTCGGATCGAGGGATCGGGCGAGGACACCCGGATCGGGTTCCAGAACGATGCGGAGACGATGATGGACTCGACGTGTGTCTCGTGTGGCCACTGCGCGACAGTGTGTCCGACGGGCGCGCTCGTCGAGCAGGGGCTTACCGACGCGGCGACCATCCCGCTGCCCGGGTTCACCCAGGAGAACTCGATCGGCAAGACCGTCGAGGCCGAGAACGACCGGTTCCAGCCCGGCCCCGCAACGCCGATGAAAGGCGATCAGAAAAGCGAGTCAGCCGCCGAACCGACCGCCGAATCGCCACCAACGGAGGACGACTGATCATGTCCGGCAAACCCACCAGTGGGTCCGATACGAGTGACAGCTCCGATACCGAAAAAGAGGGCGTTGCGGGCTTCATGTCCCGTGCGCGCGAGCAGGCTCAGCAGGGGATGGCGAGCGCAACCGAGAGCGACGCGTTCGCGTCGGTCGAACACGCCGTCGAGGGCGTCGCCGCGAACACGATGTCGGAGGGGCGGCTGTTCGACGTTGCGGACGCGCTCAGCGACTACCGACTCAACGAGGTCGACGTCACCGACACCACCTGCGGCTACTGTGCGGTCGGCTGTCGGTTCGACGTCTACTCGAAGGACGGTGAGGTCCTCGGAACGCGGCCGAACCCGGAGAAAGCCCCGATCAACGGTATCTCGACCTGTGTGAAGGGGAAGTTCAGCTACGGGTTCGCAAACAGCGACGACCGACTGACCCAGCCGCTCGTAAAGGACGAGGGAGAGTTCCGCGAGGCGTCGTGGGACGAGGCGCTCTCACGAGTGAAGGAGGGGCTCGAAGGGATTCAGGAGGAGTACGGCCCGGACGCGCTCGGTCTGGTGGCGTCCTCGAAGGCGACCAACGAGGACAACTACGTGATGCAGCGGTTCGCCCGCGAGGTGCTCGGGACCAACAACATCGACAACTGCAACCGGCTGTGTCACGCCGCGACCGTCGAAGGGCTCTCGGACACGCTCGGCTTTGGGGCTGCCTCGACCGGTCTCGCCGCGCTCGAAGACACCGACTGCTACGTGCTCGTCGGCTCGAACACCACCGAGGCCCACCCGGTGTTCGGGACACGGATCAAACAGAACGTCCGGGACGGCGCGGACCTGCTCGTCTTCGATCCCCGAAAAACGCAGATTGCGGAGTACGCCGACCAGTTCACCAGGATCGAACCCGGCTACGACACGACGTGGATCAACGGGATGATCCGGTACATCCTCGCGGAGGACCTCCACGACGAGGCGTTCATCGAGGAGCGCGTCGACGGGTTGGAGAAGATCAGGGAGAGCGTCCAGCAGTTCACGCCCGAGTTCGTCGAGGAGAAAGCGGGCGTCCCGCCCGAGGAGCTGAAGAGTGCGGCAGAGACGATCGCTACCGCCGACTCGTGCATGTTCGGCTGGACGCTCGGGCTGGTCGAGCACTCCCACGGAACCGACAACATCTACGCGATCGCGAACCTCGCGCTGATCACGGGCCACGTCGGCCACCCGAAGGGCGGACTCAGTCCGTTCCGCGGTCAGAACAACGTCCAGGGTGGCGGCGGCGACATGGGGCCGCTCCCCAACAACTTCCCGGGCTACCAGCCGGTGACCGACGAGGAGAACCGCGAGAAGTTCGCCGATCGGTGGCAGATGGATCTCGACCAGATGCCCGCCGAGGAGGGCTACCGCCTGACAGAGATGTTCCTCGCCGCCGACCAGGGCGATCTCAGAGGGATGTTCATTCAGGGAGAGAACCCTCAGATCTCGGAACCGAACATCGGCCACGCGACGGAAGTCCTCGAAGAGCTGGAGTTCCTCGCGGTTCAGGACATCTTCCTCACCGAGACCGCCGAATACGCCGACGTGGTGCTCCCGGCGACCTCGACCGTCGAGTCAAACGGGACGTACACGAGCTCGTCCCGCCACGTTCAGCTCGTCAAGCGCGCCATCGAGCCGAACGGCGAGGCGAAAGAAGACTGGGAGATCACGCAGGCGCTCGCGAAACGCTTCGGCTACGACTGGGGGTTCGACTCGCCGTCGGATATCATGGACGAGATCGCGGACCTGACACCGATCTACGGTGGGATCAGTCACGAACGCCTCGAAGAGGAAGGTGGACTCCAGTGGCCGTGTCGGAGCGAGGACGACCACGGCACACCCTATCTCTACGCCGACGAGTTCCGGGCGGTCGAGGGGAGCGAGAAGGCACAGATGCACGTCGCCGACGCGATCGAACCCGGGGAGACGCCCGACGAGGAGTTCCCGCTGGTGATGACCTCTGGACGAGTCCTCTACCAGTACCACACCGGCACGATGACGCTCCGAGAGGAGGGGCTCGATGCGTACTCCGCCGAGAGTTTCGTCGAGATCAATCCCGAGACCGCGGCGGAGTACGGCGTCGCCGACGGCGAGACCGTCACGCTGACCTCGCGTCACGGAACGACCGAGATGCGCGCCGACATCACCGATCGCCCGAGTCCGGGCGAGGTGTTCGTCCCGATGCACTACCTCGAAGGTGGGGCGAACAACCTGACCAAGGAGGAACCGCTCGACGGACCGAGTCGCGCGCCCGAGTTCAAGGTCACCGATGTCGAGGTGACGCTGGAGAATGAACCGACGGACGACGAGCGATCACCCACCGAAACTGACTCCGGAAGCGACGAACGACCGGCAGCGTCGGACGACTGACATCCATGAGTCTCACACACCGACTCAAGCGGCTGGCGGGGATCGCAAGCGACGAAACCGGCGTCGAAAGCTCGCGCGAGCGAACGCTTCGGGAGTGTACCGTTTGTGGTGAGCGGTTCGACAGCGAGGCGACCACCTGCCCGGACTGTGGGAGCCGGATCAGCCGGACGAAGACGGTCGTGCCGCACGCACTCTTCAATCTGGTCGTGGTGCTCGCCGTGACCGGCCTCCACGTCGTTCGGAACGTTCTCGCGGGCGACATCCCGAAGGAGTGACCGTGCACCGAACGCGATCCGATCGGTGATGCCGGTCGTCCATCCATGAGCGAGGAGCGCATCGACGAACGGACCGAAACCACCTGTCCGCGGTGTGCGGTCGGGTGCAGCCTGCGGTACGACGAGGGGACCGGCCGCGCGACCGGGATCGAGGGCGCACGCGTCAATCGTGAGGGGCGGCTCTGCCCGAAGGGAATCGCGGCGTTCGAGGATCTCGACGAAGATCGACTGACCGCCCCGCTGGTGCGCCGCGACGGTAATCTCGAACCCGTTTCGTGGGAAGAAGCGCTCGATTGTGTCACAAATGGGATCGAGCGGGTCCGCGAACGTTACGGGCCGGACGCAATCGCCTTCCTCGGCGCGCCGCGGTGTACCAACGAGGAGAACTACCTCCTTCAGAAAATCGCGCGCTCGCTCGGCACCAACAACGTCGACAACCGCGCGCGGAGCTGTCACGACGCGACCGCAGAGGCGATGGAAACACGACTCGGCTCGGGCGGGACCACCAACAGCCTCGACGATCTCGCCGAGGCGGACGCCTTCCTCGTCGTGGGCGCGAACCCGGCCGAGCGCCAACCGATCGCGTTCGATCGGTGTGTCCGCCCGGCGGTCAACGATGGCGCAGCTCTGCTCCACCTCGATCCGCGGGCGAACCGGACGACACGACTCGCGACCCAGCACCTCGCACCACATCCGGGACGCGACGCGCTCACCGTGGCGCTGCTCGCCCGTGCGATTCTCGATATGGGGCTCGAAGACCGGACATTCATCGCGGAGCGCACGACGGGGTTCGACCAGTTTGTTCGGTCGATGGATCGTTTCGATCTCGCGGCGGACGCCGAGCGAGCCGGTCTCGACCCCGCGGCGGTGCGCGAGGCGGCCGAGACGTTCGGCGAGGCCGAGCGCGCCGCCGTCGTCACCGGAACGGGGATCGAGGCCGACGAGGGCGCGACCCCGAACGCGCTGCTCGACCTCCTCCTCGTCACCGGGAACCTCGGCAAGCGCGGCACCGGGATGAACCCCTTCCGGGGACTCGTCAACGAGCAGGGAGCGAGCGACATGGGTGCGCGACCGGACTGCCTGCCGGGCGAAGCGTCCGTCTCCGATGTCGACGCCCGCGCGCGCGTCGCCGCCGAATGGGGCGTCGAGCCGCCCGCCGAGCCCGGCGAAGCCGAACCCGATCTCGTCAGAGAGTTCGGATCGGGGGTTCGAGGCGCGTTCGTGCTCGGGGAGAACCCCGCGGTGAACCGACTCGACGACGCAACCTCGGAGCAGCTGTTCGCCGCTCTCGATTTCCTCGCAGTCCAGGATGTCGCGCCGAACGAAACCACCGCGTTCGCCGACGTGGTGCTCCCGGCGAGTGCGTGGGCCGAAAAGGAAGGCACCGTGACCAACCTCGATCGGCAAGTCCAGGCGCTACGACCCGCTGCATCGCCGCCAGGACGGGCGCGACGCGACCTCGACGTTCTCGCCGATCTCGGCGCTCGGCTGACAGACGCCGACTTCAGCTACGACGGTCCGGCAGGGGTGTTCGACGAGATGACACGGATGAACCTACTCTACGCAGGGATGGAGTACGAGGAAGTCCTCGATGGCGGCGAACGGTGGCCGCTCCCCGAGGGCGAGAACGAGGGCCAGGACGTCCTCCACCGCGAGCGGTTCCGGACCGGCCGTCAGCGCGCACCGCTCGAACCGATCGAAGCGGTGGCGAGCGGGGCGGACGCGGACGATCGCGGGCCGGATTTCGAGGAGGGGCTCGTACTGCTGACCGAAAGTCGCGTCGATGAGGACGCCGGTAGTCCGGCTGCTCGTCGGGAAGAGGCCACGGTGCAGATCAACCCCGTCGATGCCGTCGCGCGCGACATCGAGGACGGCGCTCAGGTCGCCGTCGAGAGTAGTCGTGGAGTGGTCGAACTCCGCGCTCGTCGCACCGACGCCGTCCGCGAGGGAACCGTGTTCGCCCATGCAAGCGTCGCGGACCCGCTCGTCGGCAGCGGTCGAACCCAGGTCCGGATCACGGAACTCAGCGAGTAACGTCGAAGAAGGGTGTCGCTCAGCCGAACTTGCCGGTGATGTAGTCCTCGACGCGCTGGCTCTCGGGGTTCTCGAAGATCTGATCGGTGTCGCCGTACTCGACGAGTTCACCGCCGGTGAGGAATACGGCGGTCTGGTCGGAGATGCGGGCGGCCTGCTGCATGTTGTGGGTGACGACGACCACCGTATAGTCCTCGGCGAGGTCCTCGATGAGGTCCTCGATCTTCGAAGTGGCGATGGGGTCGAGCGCGCTCGCGGGTTCGTCCATCAGGATGACGTCGGGGCCGACCGCGAGACAGCGGGCGATGCAGAGGCGCTGCTGCTGGCCACCGGAGAGCCCGAGTGCGTTGTCGTCGAGCCGGTCTTTCACCTCGTCCCAGATCGCCGCCTGCCGGAGCGACCGTTCGACGAGCTCGTCTTCGTTCGTTCCGTCACCGCGGCCGAACAGCCGAGAAAGCATCCCCGTCTCGACCTCGCCGTGTTTCCGGGGACCGTAGGCGACGTTGTCCCGAATCGACTTCGGGAACGGGTTCGGCTGCTGGAACACCATTCCGACGCGCTTTCGCAGTTCGACGAGATCGGTACTGTCGCCGTAGATCTCCTTGCCGTCGAGCGTGACCGAGCCGTCGACTCTTGCACTGTCGATCCGATCGTTCATCCGGTTGAGACACCGGAGGAACGTCGACTTCCCACAGCCCGAGGGCCCGATCAGCGCGGTGACGCTCTCCTCGGGGATCTCGAGGCTGACGTCGTCGATCGCGCGCTCGTCGCCGTAGTGGACGTCGAGGCTGTCGACGGCGAGTTTCGTCCGGCCGTCGAACCCGTACTCGGTCCACGCGGGATCGATGGGTTCGTCGGTTTCGGCGGCGGTGCGTTCGGGTCGTTCCTCTGGTTCGGTTTGTGTCGTACTCATGCGTCGAGTTTCCTCCGGAAGTAGATTCGCGAGGCGATACCGACGGCGTAGAAGCTCATCACCACCAACAGGAGGACGAGCGCTGTCCCCCATCTGAAGCCCTCGGAGACGTCACCGACACCCGCAGTGATGGTGGCGAACAGCTGGTAGGGCAGCGCGGTCGCGGACTGGAGCAGTGCGTCCGGGTTGATCGCGCTGACCTCAACGAACGGGAACGACGAGGTGAACCCGGCCGAGAAATCGAGGAGATCGGGGCCCTCGGCGGGGAACGGCTCGCCGGTGAGCACCAGCAAAATGGGTGCCGTCTCGCCCGCGATCCGGCCGACGCCGAGGATCGTGCCGGTGATGACGCCCGGCATCGCGGCCGGCAGCACGATGGTCTTGATCGTCTCCCACCGACTGACCCCGAGCGCGGCGCTCGCGTCGCGGTACTCGTCGGGGACGTTGAGCAGCGCCTCCCGGCTCGTGATGACCACGAGCGGCAGTAACATGAACCCGAGCACGATCATTCCCGACAGCAGCGTGCTCTGGTTGCCGATCCGTGGGACGAGAAACGCGAGCCCGAACAGGCCGTAGACAACGCTCGGCGTGCTCCAGAGGCCGTTGGTCGCGATCTCGACCAGCGCGGTGATACGACCCTGCTCGGCGTACTCGGTCAGGAATACTGCTGTACCGACACCGAGCGGCACCGCGAACGTCACCGCACCGACCACGAGCCAGACCGTGCCGACGATGGCGGGGGCGACCCCGTTCACTGGGTTGGAGATCGCGACGCCCTCCATCGCGAACGGCCAGTAAAACCAGATCGTCGGCGCGTTGACGATGACCCACTGCTCCCAGATCGGGACCTGAAACCACGTGAGCGGCTCCCAGAACAGTCCGTATCGAACGCCCTCGGTCATCGGCCCCCATCCGCGGACGGCGATGAACGAAACCAGCACCACGAGCAGCGCGATCATCCCTGCCGCGTTCGCGCTCACGAGCAGCGACGCACCGCGCGCTCTGCCCTGCGTGCCGAACCCGGCGATCGCCTGCGACCCGACCCACGCGAGCAACAGGCCGGCGACACTGAACAGCAGCGGCACGGTCGTACCGGCGCTGAAGACGACCGACAGCCCGTTCGGCTGCCACGACCACCCCGAATCGATGACGCCGGTGAGGACGACGAGGCTCGCGACCAGCGCGAACCCGCCGCCGGTCGCGGCGAGTGCCACGTCCTCACGCGGGACGAGCGCGAGCCCGACGCCGAGTGCCGCGCCAGCGACTCCGCCGAGCGGCCAGAGCGTCGCCAGGCCGAGCGTCTGTGCGGCCACGAGGCAGCCGGCCACGAAGCCGACGATTCCGAACACCGCCGCGAGCGACGTGCCGGCGGTGTGATCCGGCGTCGTGTCGAGCAGCCCCACCGACGAGGCGGCCCCGACACCGATCATGGCGAGCGCCCCTGCTCCGAGGACGACCGCGAGCAGATCGAGCAGCTGGACGCCCGCGACGACGCCGGTCGGAAGAACGCCCGCGAACGTGAGCAGGCTCGCGAGCAGGACACCGATGCCGAGGCCGGTGACCGCGCCAGCGGCGTACCGCAGCGAGCCGGACGTGCCGCGAGTGAGGGCCGACGTGCTCGTTTCGGCCATCACTCACTCCCCCCGAGCTTCCGTTGCATCCGGCGCTCGATGTACTGCGAGCCGAGGCTGAGACCGAGCACCGTCACGAAGAGGACGACGCCGGCGGCGAACAGCGCGCTCATCTGGAGCCCGCTGGCGATGCCGTACTGGCTGGCGATCAGGCTCGTAAGCGTGATCGTGTTGCCGAACACGTCGTACAGCGGGTCGGGCAGCTCGGTGACGTTCGCGAGGATCACCGTCGCAGCCATCGTCTCGCCGACCGCACGGCCGACGCCGAGCAGGACGGCGGCGGAGATGCCCGAGAACGCCGCGGGCACCGTGACGTCGGTCGTGGTCTGCCAGCCGGTCGCGCCGAGCGCGAGCGAACCGTCCTTCATCGGGCCGGGAACGCTCGTGATCGCGTCCTCGGCCACGGAGACCACGGTGGGCAGCGCCATCGCGCCGATGACACCGCCCACGACGAACAGGCTGCCGAAGTCCGGCAGCGCGAACTCGTCCATCATGAACTGATTGAGGACGGTGAAGCCGATGAAGCCATAGACGATCGAGGGAATCCCTGCGAGCGCCTCCACGGCGGGTTTGAGCACGTTCCGTGCCCAACCGGGAGCCATCTCGCTGATGAACACCGCACCCGCGACGCCGAGCGGGGCCGCGACCGCGGCCGCGATGAGCGTCGTGACCAGCGTCCCCCACATCATCGGGACGAGCGAGTAGACCGCCTCGCTCGGAGCCCATAGCGCGCCGTCGGTCTTCGTCAAAATGCCGAGACCCATCGTCCGAAACGCCGGGAGCGACCGCACGACGAGATAGATCATGATCAGCCCGAGAACGAGTACCGTCACGACCGTCGCCGCGAGTGCGAGCGTGCGGGCGGTCGTCGCCTCGTCGGCGAGCCAGCCGTAGGCCACGCTCACGACGACCGCCGCGAGCGGATACACGACGAATCCCGGAGCGAGGAAGAACGTGACTGCGGTGGCGAGCAGCGTCACGAGGACGAGCCCGCCGACGTGGCCCGCGTCGGTGACCCCTCCCATCCGTCCCGAAAGTCCGGTCTCGGTGCTCATTGCTGCGGAGCTGGAAGCTTGTCGCGCTGGCGTTGCTGTCGTTCGTCGGTCAGCGTCGCGTAGCCCGCCCCTTCCACGAAGTTCGCCTGGCCGTACTCACTGAGAATCATGCGAACGAACGCGGCTTCCTTCTTCGAGGTGCCGTCCCACGTGTAACAGTGGAGATCGCGCGCGAGCGGGTAACCCCCCTCCGCGAGGTTCTCGCCGGGCACGTACTCGGTTCCGTCGAACGTCAGCGTGATCGTGGATACGGAATCATCGACGAACGCGAGCGCCATGTACGCGATTGCGTTGTCGGAGTTCGCGACGATCTGTCTGACCTGCTGGTTTTGCCCTTTCCGGCTGTCGACGCCGGGGATCGGGGCGTTCGAATCGCCGAAGAGGTTGTTCCGGAATGCGGTGTCGGTGCCCGATCCCTCGGCGCGTCCGACCGCCTGGATCTCCGTTTTCGGCCCCTCGTAGCCCGGAACGTCCCGCCAGTCGGTGATGTCGCCGGCGTAGATCCCCTTCAGGGTCTCTGCCGAAATCTTCTCGACGCCGGCTTCGGCGATCGCCCCGCTCACGACGATCGGCTGGGCGTCGACGCCAACGACGTGATCCGTGTACTTCGAGAGCTCGGCTTGCTCCAACTCGGGGAACTCCGCTTTCACGGGTGCGCTCGAGTTCCCGACATCGAGCCGTCCCTTCCGGAGGTTTTCGAGCCCCGTTCCCGAGTGACTGAGCTCCACCGACACCGCAATCGGGGGTGTCTCGCCTTCGGTCGCGTCGAAGCCGTACTGCCCCGCCCAGTAATCCGCGAGGCGTTCGTCCGTACTGATCCCGTACTCGCCGGGCGTCCAGTACTCTTCGTCGGGTGGAGCAGCGTTCGTCCCCCAGAACGACGCCGCCCTGTCGACGATCGGGAACACCGTCGAGGAGCCGCCCAGACGGAGCGTCGGGACGTTCTCGTTGCCACCGCCGCCGCCCGAACCGTTCCCACCTGCCTGGCTCGGCGGCGTCGCACTCGTACTGATACAACCGGCGAGTCCCGCACAGAGGCCGGCTCCACCGGCCAGCACTGCGCGCCGACTCACAGGGCTCTCCTGCATCATCGCTACGTAGCAATAGGGATCGTAAGTACCCTTCTATGAACTCTATATAGCCATACTTTCTCAGGCCGAGTGCGATGTTGAGAACTGTTGTCTTGGTGTGCGATGACGGCGATGACGCACTCCGTGTCGGTTCGATAGTGCCCTATCCGCGGTCTTCGACGAGTTCGACGACGTAGCCGTCCGGCCCCTCGATGAACGATACCTTCGTGTCGGCAGCCTCCACCCTCATCGGCCCCTCGAGGACTTCGCAGTCGGTGGCCGCGACCACCCGCTCCGTCTCGGCCGTGACGTCGTCGACCGAGACCGCGACGTGATCCAGTGCGTCGCGGTCCGGTGTCGGGTCGCCTCGCTCCGGATCGTACCGGAGCTGAATCTCCCCGTGCTCCCCGCCGACGTAGACGTTCTCGACGCCGTCCATCGTGAACGACCAGTGTTCGTCGAGACCGAGCGCATCGACGAAAAACGTCCGGGCTGCCTCGAGGTCGGATACCCATATTGCGGTATGGATGACATCCATACCTCCTCGTGTATCGAACCTGCATAAACCTCCATCGGTCACCGCATTTCTTCCTGCTTCAGCGGATAGTGCGCAGTACAGCGGCGCTCTGTGTGGTGTGATATGTTCACTAAGACGAAATAAGACGCAGTGCCAGAGAACGGCCGCGAACCGGTTACGCTTCGTCCTCGTCGAAGCCGAGTGCCGCGGAGTTGATGCAGTAGCGCTTGCCGGTCGGTTCCGGACCGTCGTCGAAGACGTGGCCGAGGTGGCCGCCACACTCGGCGCACACCACTTCCGTCCGGTCCATTCCGTGGCTGGTGTCCCGGCGGAGTTCGATGTGCTCGTCGACCGCGTCGGAGAAACTCGGCCAGCCGGTCTCGGAGTCGAACTTGGTATCCGAACTGAACAGTTCGGTTCCACAGCCCGCACAGAGATAGGTGCCGTCCTCGCTCTCGTCGAGGAGGTCGCCGCTGAACTTGGGCTCGGTGCCCTGCTCGCGCAGGATCTCGTACTCCTCGTCGGTCAGCACTTCGCGCCACTCCTCGTCGGTTTCTGGGATCTCGTCCGCCGTAGTCGCTGGTTCGTTCGACATGTTCTAAGGAAGGAGTGCAACGCTTTTGTAGGTTGTGTCACGCCGTGCCGGCGACCATCCGCGACCGCCGATCCCCGTCACTTCCCATACCGCCGGGACTCGCTTCGTCGGGATGAACGACTGTCGTGGTGTACACCTGAAATCAGACAGTTGAGTCTCTCATGCCCGACGAAAATCGAGATCTACACTGATGGCCTAATGTTCACAGAGAGCTGTGAACATCGAATCTAGTTAGCCGACAGCAGAGACGACTCAGACCTGTGCCATCCCACCGTCGACGTCGATCTTCGCGCCGGTGACATAGGAGGCGTCTTCGCTGGCGAGGAACACCGCTGCCGCCGCAACCTCCTCTGGCCGGCCGAATCGGTCGAGTGGTTGCTGCTCAGTGATCTTTCCCAGTTCCTCGGTGGCCTGCTCGGTCGGGATACCCATTCGTTCCACGAGCGATGTCTCGACCGGACCAGGACTAATAGCGTTCACGCGGACTTCTCGTGGCGCGAGCTCGGCCGCTAACGTGCGCGTTAGCGAGCGCAGCGCCGCTTTCGCAGCTGCGTAGACCGACATACCCGGGAGACCTTTTTCGGTCGCGCCCGTGGTAGTGAACATCACTGAGCCGCCGTCGCTCAGTAGCGGGAGGGCCTTCTGGACCGTGAAGAACGCACCCTTGAAATCGATGTCCGTGACCGTGTCGAAAAAGTCCTCGTCGACCTCGTCGAACGGACGGATCTTGCCGACCCCGGCGTTCGCCACGAGGACGTCAACGCGACCGAAACGCTCCTCGACGGCCGCATAGAGTTTGTCGAGATCCTCGGGGTTGGTGACGTCACCTCGGACGGCGAGCGACTCGTCTTCGCCGCCGAGCGCGTCGAGGGTCTCGTTGAGCGTTTCCTGATTCCGGCCGAAGATCGCGACCGACGCGCCTTGCGCGTGAAACCTCTCGGCGATCGCGCGGCCGATACCGCTGTTGCCGCCAGTGACGACCGCGACCTTGTTCTCCAGTTTCCGCTCGTTGTACTCCGCTGCTTCCGTGTTGGTTGCTGCCATGGTTATTTCTCCCGTGTCGTTCGGTTGATTCAGGCCGCGACGACCTGATAGTAGGTTTCGTCGAGCAAGTGCTCCATGAGGGAGCTGAACTGGCTATGCATGGTGATTTGCCCGTTACGTTTTATCGTAACATCTCTAGTTACGATTTGGGTAGCATATAAACGCACCGCATCCTGACTGCTTCGACGGACAACCGGTACAGTACCGAGAGAGCGACGACGGAGATTTAGCCACGCGGTACTGACACGGATCTATGAACAACACCCGGTTTCAAGCCGGTGTACACACGCTTGTCGTGCTGGCTGTGTGGGACAGGCCGACTACCTCCGAAACGATTTCGTACAGCGTCGACACGAATCCCGTGGTCGTTCGCCGGCTGTTGGGGGATTTTCAGGAGGCTGGTGTCGTCCGGTCCCAACGTGGCCGCAGCGGCGGGTTCGAACTCGCACGCTCTCCGGAGGAGATCACCCTGCTCGACGTCTATCGCACGGTCGATACCGGCCCGTTGTTCCAGTCCTACGACGACTATCCGAACGAGGAGTGTCCGGTCGGTTGTCGGATGCCCGAGGTGCTCAACGATATGCTCGCGTCCGCGGAGCGAGCCTTCGAGGAACGTCTCGCCGACGTGACGATTGCCTCGCTCACCGAGGGAATTGTCGCTGATGCCGAAGCCGAACACGGACGTCCTATCATCGAAGTGGCGACTGAATTTCGGGCACAACAGCAACAGACATAAGCACCAACCCGGAACCTGAACATCTGTCACATCCTGCCTGAAGTCTGCATCCGGCTGCTTCCGTTTTCGACGATCCTCGTGTTTCACGCCCTCGCCATCGAGTGATGATGACTGGTGACTCTCCTTCTCATCGATCGCAACAGCGCGGTACGGACGAACACAGCCGCCGGCTCAGAACGTCGTGATCTCGCCGTCGACGGCCCGACGGGTCACGTCACTGAGGTCGGCGAGTTCACGGTCGACGATCCGCCCGACTTCGCTCTCGACGTCGCCGACCGCGACGCCGGATTCGGTGCTGACGTGGACGTCGGCGACGTGGGGTTGATCGACCGGCTGGCCGATCCGACTCACGAGTCGGACCCGGAGATCGCGGATGCCGTCGACCTCGCCCACGACGCTTTCGGCGATTTCGGTCGAGAGCAGGTTGTAAAGCTTCCCGATGTGGTTCACGGGGTTCTTCCCCGAGGTCGCCTCCATCGACATCGATCGGTTCGGAGTGATGAGACCGTTCGCGCGGTTGCCCCGTCCCACCGAGCCGTCGTCGCCCTGTTCAGCCGAGGTCCCGGTCGTCGTGAGGTAGATCGAACCCTCGTCGTAGTCGTCGGCGGTGTTGACTCTGACTTCGACCTCGCGATCGGTGTACTCGCGGGCGAGGTCGGTGACGTACTCGCGTACGCCGTCGACCGCATCGGTGTACGCGTCGAGACTCTCGATGTGGGCGTCGATCATCGCCGCCGCCACGGTGACGTCGATCCGGTCGCCCTCGCGTTTGCCCATCACCTTGATGTCCGCACCGAGTTCGGGATTGTCGGCTGCGTACTCGCCGTTGAGACGGCGCTCGGTATTGAGGACGATCTCCTCGGTTTCGGAAAGCGGCGCGTGGCCCACCCCGAAGCTCGTGTCGTTCGCCATTGGGACGCTGCCGTCGTCGAACACGTCTTGGAGGTCGCCGCTGCCCTCGCCGAGCTTCGCGTCGAGGATCACGTCGGTGCCGACATCGAGATGCGGAACGTGGGCGTCGAGATACTGACGGGCTGCCCGGAGGGCGATCGGCTCGGTTGGGATCTTCGTTCCCTGATACTCGCTGGTCGCGCGGCCGACGATCAGGATGTAGATCGGTTCGATCATCTCGCCGCCGCCGAAAGCGGGCGCGGCGTTGCCCGCCACTAATTGGGTTTCGTCGGTGTTGTAGTGGAGGATCGTCCCGACACGGTCGAGATACGCGGCCGCGAGCGCACGTGAGACGCTCTCGGCGATCCCGTCGCAGAGCGAGTCGGGATGGCCGATACCCTTTCGCTCGACGATTTCCACGGTTTGGTCGTCGACTGCAGGGCGGTCGAGCGCCTCGACCCGGATGTTCCGTTCGGTCATGATCGGGGTTCGCGGCCGGCCGGTCTATAACTTACGGAAACTTTTGCGCGCAGGAGGATTATTGTCGGTTATTGCCACCGTCACGCTCGTTCTGCTCGTCCGCCGTCTCGCGCGCATCGAGCAGAAGGGCGAGATACGACGTTCGGAGCTGGTCGTCGGGATCGAGACCGAGGTCGGCGAGGAGTTCGCGTGCGCCGTCGCGCGCGCGGTCGATCTCGGTCTCCGTCTCGACCGTTCGCTCGACTTCGACGAACTGTCCCACGTCCGTGACGCTATCGAGGGCGATCGTGTACTCCCCGAGAGCGAAGCGTTCTCGGCGTTTCCGTACGCTCGCGGCGGGCGAAAATCCGAGGGCCTCGACGATCGTCTCGGCCGCCTCGGGATCGTCGACGGCGGTTTCGGCTTCCTCGCGGGTCTTCGACGTGGTGTCGACCAGCGGTCCCTTGTAGGTGAGGTGGGTCGTGCTCTCCGCGTTCTCCTCCTGCGTCTCGTGGCGGAGTCTGAGCGCCTCGTCGGTTTCGACGAACGATCGGTGGGGAGCGTCGTAGTAGGTGTCGTCCTGCGCGACGGTGCCGAGGCGCGTGGCTTCGCGGGCTACGAGCGCGTCCCGGACCGGTTCGTGGGCGGCGCGGACCTTGAGTTCGACTTCGTACATTCGGTAGCCTCTGGCGGGTGTCACTCGACTCTACTACATGAGCGCCGCGATGGACTACTCGTCTGCTTTCCAGCTCACCTCGATGCTGATCGATTCGCGTTTGTCGCCGATCATCGGCTCCCGTTCGCTCACTTCGATGTCGTAGTCGACCGTTTCGTCCGGGCTGAGCGTCACCGACTTGTTGCCGACGGCGACGTCGACCTCGCTTTCGGTGTTCCGTAGCTCGTTCGCGAGCGATTCCAACTCTGCCGCGATGTCCTCTCGTGAGAGTGTCTGGCTCGCGCTGGTAGTGTCTGCCATACCATAGTGGACTCGCCTGAGTAGGATAAGGTCTCCGCCGCTCGTCGCCGGAGCGTTTCGGTTCGCCTGCTCGAAGCTCCCGGACACGAAACGTTGTTCTTAAACGTCGAACGGGTGTGAGTGCGCACATGACCGACGATCAGCCCGAGGGAGCCGAACCGAACGACGAGCCCAGCGATGCTGACACCGATGAAACCGAAGCCAGCGGCATCCAAGAGGGCGACTTCGTTCGTCTCGCGTACACCGCCCGCTCGGTCGAGAACGACCAGCTCGTCGACACCACCGATCAGGACGTCGCCGAGGAAGAGGGCGTCGACGACCAGCAGCAGACCTTCGAGCCGCGCGTGATCGCGGTCGGCGCAGGGCACCTCTTCGACGCCGTCGAGCAGGACTTCATCGGTGGCGAGGCCGGCGACTCCGGATCCGTGACCGTGCCCGCGGCCGAGGCGTTCGGTGAGTACGACGAGGAGGAAGTCCGAACGATCAGCGCGGAGAAGATCCCCGAGGACGATCGGTATCCCGGCGGCCACGTCGACATCGAGGGTGAACACGGCCACGTCAACACCATCATCGGCGGCCGCGCACGCGTCGACTTCAACCATCCGCTCGCGGGCGAGGACGTCGAGTACGACTACGAGGTGCTCGACACCGTCGACGACCGGATCGAGCGCGCCGAGGGGATGCTCGGGATGTACTTCGACGCCGACCTCGACATGCGGATCGAGGTCGACGAGGTCGAGGAAGAGCAGATGGTCGAACCCGACGAAGACGAAGGCGACGAGGACGAGGAGGCCGAACCCGAGTTCGAGACCGAAGTCGTCGAGAAGGAGACGCTCTACATCGAGCAGTCGCCCCAGCTCCAGTTCGACCAGCAGTGGATGATGGGCAAACAGCAGATCCTCGGCGACCTCATCGATCGGCTCGATCTCGACCGCGTGATCGTCGAGGAGGTCATCGACGGCACCGGTGGGATGATGGGCGGCATGGGTGGCATGATGGGCGGTATGGGCGGCGGTGGCGAGGAGGCCGACCTCGAAGCCATCGAAGAAGAGCTCGAAGACGCCGACATCGACGCCGACGAGATCACCGAGGAACTCGACGACGTCGAATCCGACGAATAGTCGTCCAACGGCGGTACTTCTTCGACGACGGCGCTTTTCCGACAGCTCCGCCCCAGCCAGAGACTGTCGGCTTCCGCTCAGTCCGACGCCGACTCATCCAGAACGTGCTGCACGCAGTCGACGACCTCGTTCATCCGGAACGGCTTCTCGATGTGGTCCGTCACCTCGATCGAGTCGTCGATCTCCGCACGGGACTCCGCCGCGGTCAACAACACCACCGGTAGGGTGACGTCGACCTCGTCGCGGATCCGGTCGAGGACTTCGTTCCCGTCCATGTACGGCATCATGATGTCGAGCAGGACGAGATCCGGCAACGGTTCGGTATCGAGATACTCGAGACACTCGCGCCCGTTCGAACTCGTCGCGACCTCGAAGTCGTGTTTCCCGAGCTTGAACCGGAGTAGCTCACGGATTCCCGCGTCATCGTCAACGATCAGGACTGTTCGCGTCATCGGTCTTCGCCGTTCGTTGCAGATGTCGACGCATTGGCTATTAAACGCATCGGTGAACCGACCGACGGCCGCCGGGTCGTGCTGCGATCATCCTCCGTCGATCGACCGTTCGACGACCGGCTGGCGATAAACCCGATGGTTCAGGCGATGTCGCGGCTGGTGTCGATCTCGACTCTGTCGGTGAGTCTGAGCTTGAGCGTCTCGGTGAGTGCGCGCCCGCCGCGGAACTTGGGAACGGCGAGTCTGGTTTCGACCGCCGTGCCGGCGGTGGTGGCCGTCAGTCGGAGGATCACGTCGGCCATGTGGGCTGTCGTATCTCGTAGTGCCGGCACGCTCCGGCCGTCGAGGCAGTGGAGCACGGCGATGCTCTCGGTGTCGATGACGTGGAGGTGGAGCTGGGTCATGAACTCCCGAAAGCGCGAGCGTTCCTTGCGTTCGAGCACGGTGTGGGGATCGACGATCAGCGTCGAGCGCTCGGGAAGGTCGTGGAACAGTTCGATGGCGTGATCGACCCGGGAGTCCTCGGCGACGTACTGGATCGTCGGATCGCCGGTGTCGATCGCCGTCCGCCGCAGTGCGTCGGCCACGGCGAGTTCGGTCCGGTCGAGCGTGAGATACATCGTCTCGCGCGGTGCCATGAACTCGTAGAGCAAGAGCTCGGCCTGGCTCGCCGGCGGCGCGGTCAGCGCGACGATGCTTCCCGGCGGGATGCCGCCGCCGAGGCGCTGGTCGAGGAGGTCGATCCCGGTGGGAAGACGCGACGACATTATTCGCTTCTACAGGCGGTGCTGGATAAACCTTGGTCACCACCGGAATCGCGTTCGGGGTTGTCGATTCCAGCTGCCATCCGGAGCTCCGTTGACAGCGTGCCGGGTGACGGCGGTTCCACAAACGGAAACGGCTATCCGTCGGCCCGTTCGAGAGGGCGCTATGCGGGTCTCGGTCGTCCTCTGTACGTACGATCCGGCGCAGTTCGATGTCTTCAGCGAGGCCGCCGACACCGTCCTCGACCAGACCCATTCACCTGTGGAACTCGTGATCGTGGTCGACGGGCGACCGGACCTTGCCGACCGAGTACGGGACGCGTACGGCGACCGCGAGAACGTCGTGATTCACTGCAACGACGAGAACCGGGGACTGCTCGAAAGCCGGAACACGGGCGCTGAACTCGCCTCGGGCGAAGTCGTCGCGTTCGTCGACGACGACGTTCGGGCCGATCCCGAGTGGATCGAGCGTCTCGTCGGGGCCTACGAGCGCACCGACGCCCGTGCTGTCGGTGGACGGATCGTTCCCGACTGGATCGCCGGTCGCCCCGATCTCCTCCCCGCGGAGTTCTTCTGGCTCGTCGGCGTCACCCACCGTGGGTTCGGTCCCGACGGCGACGAAACCGCGGCGGGCGAAGTCCGGAACACGTTCGGCTCGAACATCTCGTTCGACAGGGAGGTGTTCCTCGAACTCGGCGGGTTCGATCCAGCCATCGGTGGTCGGAAGGGCGACGGGAACCTCCAGGGCGGTGAAACCGAGCTCTGCGCCCGCCTCGGACGCGAATACGGTCACGGCGTCTACTACGTCCCCGACGCACGGGTAGCGCACAAGGTGTTCGAATACCGCACTCAGCCGGGGTGGCTCGCCGACCGCGCGTTCTGGCAGGGCTACTCGAAGCGAGCAATGGAAACCTTCGTCGCTGACTCGACCAACGAGGAAAGCGCGTTTCTCGGCCGGCTTCTCGTCGAGTTCTTCCCCGGTCGGCTCTGGGCTTTCCTCCGTAAGCCGTCGCGCGAGCGCGCAGCCAGGCTCGTTGGACTAATCGCGTTCACGGCGCTGGTTGGGATCGGCTACTGCTACGGCCTCGTCCAGTATCCCGGCGATCTCGGGTCGACGGAATGACGGCCCTCGCCGGTGGACGGGATGGCAGTGCTGCGCTACGAGTGCTCTGGCTCACGCCCGACAAGCCGGCGGACATCAGCGTCGGGCGGCGGCGGATCGCCGAGCACCTCCGCAAGGACGGAATCGACGTGACGCTCCGCGGCACCACGCCACGGACGGTCCTCGCCTCGCTCCGCGAGCGCGACCGCTACGATGTCGTCGTGGGGACGACACGCTCTGGCGCGATGGCTGGCACCGTCCTGAAACTCCTCGGAACGCCGTTCGTGGTCGATCACGTCGATCCGATCCGTCAGTTCGCCGATACCCACTCGTCGGAACTCGCGCTCGCGGTCCGGGTCGCCGAGAACGTCGCCTTCACGCTCGCCGATCACACCCTCTACGTCTACGACGAGGAACGAGATCGCGTTCGGCGGTACGCCCGGGCCGCGACCGCAACCGACCTCGGGGTGGCGTACGACAGGTTCGCCGATCCCGACCCGGAGAGCGTCGAACGGGCGCGCGATCGCCTTGCCGCCGCGGGAATCGACGCCAGCGACCGAGTGGCGATCTACGTCGGCGGTCTCGAACCGATCTATCACATCGAGGCGTTGCTCGCGGCGATGGAACACCTCGACGACTGGACGCTGGTCGTGCTCGGCGCGGGATCGCTGGCGGAGCACGTCGAGCGCGCTGCCCGCGATCATGAGAACGTCGTCTTTCCCGGAACGGTCGATCACGACGCGGTGCCAGGCTACCTCCACGCTGGGGATGTCGGCGTCTCGCTGGTCGATGATCCACATACGCTGAAAGTGCTCGAATACGCTGCGGCGGGATTGGGCGTCGTGCAGGCTCGCGGACTGGCCGAGGAGCGCTTCGGCGAGCACGTCACGTTCTGTGAACCGACACCGATGGCCATCGCCCGTGCCGTGCGGCGAGCGGACGATGGTGAAGCCGACGACGAGGACGAAGCCGGCGACGGGAGCGCAGCCACCGAGGCGTTCCAGGCGTTCGTTCGCGAGTTCGATTACGAGCGGGTGGCGGCGACGTACGGGAAGGTACTCAAAGGCGTGGCGAGGAGTGGGGAGCGATAAGCGATGCAGGACGTCCTGTTCGTCACGGTGGATTCGCTCCGGGCCGATCACGTCGGTCGGTACGGCTACGACCGCGACACGACGCCGGTCGTCGACGGGCTCGCGGCGAACGGCCACCGCTTCGCGAACGCCTTCGCTCACGCGTGTGCGACTCGGGCCTCGTTTCCGTCGATCTTGACCTCCACGACCGCGATGATGTACGGCGGCTACGAGCGAGTTTCGGACCAGCAGACGCTGGTCACGGAGGCGTTGCCGGATAGCTATCATACCGCAGGGTTCCACTCCAACCTCTATCTTGCGGCGGAGTTCGGTTACAGCTGCGGGTTCGACACGTTCTTCGACTCGAAGACTGACCCCTCGGGGCTGGCCCGACTGAAACAGATCGTGAAGGAACGTCTCGACGAGGACGGACGGCTCTACGAACTCCTCGCGGGTGCGGTCGACACCGCCGAGAAGGAAGCCGGGATCAACGTCGGGTCGGCGTACGTCCGGGCCGACGAGATCACCGACAAGGCCATCGAGTGGGCCGACCGCCAGCACGACGGGCTGCGATTCTGCTGGACGCACTACATGGACGTCCACCATCCTTACCTACCCCCAGAACGCCACCAGCGCGCGCTCGGCCTCGACCCCGTGTCCGAACGCGAGGCCGTCAGGCTCCGCCGGACGATGATCGAGGAGCCGGAGAACCTGACTGACGACGAGCGCGAGACCCTGATCGATCTCTACGACGCCGAAATCCGCTTCACCGACAGCGAGATCGGGCGACTGATCGAGCGCGTCCGCACCACCTGGGGCGAGGACACGATCGTGATCGTGACTGCCGACCACGGCGAGGCGTTCGGCGAGCACGGCGACTTCGGCCACAGTCAAACCTTCCACGACGAGATGACCCACGTCCCGCTCGTCATCGATCTCGGGAAAACCGACGATACGCAGACGCAGGCCCCCGAAGGTGGGGCTGTTCACGACGAGATCGTCGGATTGGCCGACGTCACCCCCACGATCGTCGATTACGCTGGCGGCGACCAGGCCGAATCGTTCACCGGCCACAGCCTCCGGCCCCTACTGGAAGGCGACAAGTGGCCCCGCGAGCACGTCGTCGGCGACTGGAGCGAGGACAATCGGGGCGGCGGCGAGCGGCGGTACGCCTATCGCGACCGCCGGTGGAAGTATATCGAGATCGACGGATCGGGCGCGCTGTACGACCTCGACGCCGACCCGAGCGAGACGACCGACGTCGCAACCGAACATCCCGACGAGTGCGATCGGATTCGTGGGGTTCTGGACGACCACCGCCGCACGATCGAGGCGACCGCTGACGATCTCGACACCGTGGCAATGGACGAGGCCACGAAACAGCGCCTCCGGGACCTCGGGTACGCGGAGTGAACCGATGAGTCGTCCGCTCGCCAGCCAGCTCCCGTCGGACGATCGCCGATGCGCATAGGCCAGACCTCCCTCGTCCACTTCGGTTCCCAGATCGCCACCTCGATCTTCGGGTTCGTGGTGACGGTGTATCTCGCGCGGGAACTCGGCGATGCGGTGCTCGGCAACTACTTCCTCGTCGTTGCAGTACTCGTCTGGCTGAAGGTACTCGGTGGTCAGGGCATCCAGATGGCGGTCCGCAAGCGCATCAGCGAGGGCGCGGACGAGGACGAATATCTCGGTGCGGGGCTCGGCCTTCAACTGCTCACGTTCGGGCTGCTCGCCGCTGGCGTCCTGATCTTTCGAGAGCAAGTCAACGACTACGTCCGGACGGAGGCGGCGCTGCCGCTGGTCGCGCTGCTGTTTACCGGACTCTTGCTTTGGCAGGTCCGTGCGGCGCTCGAAGGCCGTCACCGAGTTGGTCTGTCCTCGCTGCTCGCGCCGCTCGATCGAACCCTTCGAGGAATTCTCCAGGTCGGTGTCGTCGCTGTGGGCCTCGGCACGGTGTGGTGGCTGCTGTCGGGCTATGCGGTCGCGGAGTTCGTGACGGCGGCGGTCGGCCTCGCGCTCCTCGGTCTCCGGCCCCGACTTCCGACCCGCGAGCAGGTCGCGAGCATGGTCGACTACGCGAAGTACTCGTGGTTCTCGGGGATCGAGTCCCGGACGTTCGCCTCGATGGACACCCTCGTACTGGGTGTGTCGGCCTTTGCGATCTCCTCGGGACAGATCGGGACCTACGAGATCGCGTGGAACCTCGCCTCGATCCTCGCGGTGTTCGGGGCCTCGATCAGCACGACGCTGTTCCCGGCGATCAGCGAGCTGTCGAACGCCGACGACTTCGACGCGATCGACGGACTGATCGACGACGCGATCGCGTACTCCGGACTGTTCGTCGTCCCCGGCCTGGTGGGCTGTCTCGTCGTCGGCGAGCGCGTGCTGGCGATCTACGGCCCCGAGTTCACGAAGGGGTATACAATCCTCGTCGTGCTGGTGGTCGCTCGACTGCTGTACGTCTACCAGTCACAGTTCACGAACGTGCTGTCGGCGATCGATCGACCCGAGATCACGTTTCGCGTCAACGTCGCGTTCGTCGCGACCAATCTCGGTCTCAACTTCGCGCTCGTCTACACTGTCGGCTGGCTCGGCGCGGCCGTCGCCACCGCGACCTCCGCCGCCGTCGGCCTCGTGCTCTCCGTCGGCTACCTCCGCCGGTACGTCACGATCCCGGTCCCAACGGACGAACTCGTGAGTCAAGCCGTCGCTGCCGTTGTGATGGGTGGCGTGGTGTACGCCGCACGCGGGTACGCCGGGGTGGGGATCGCGTGGACGTTCGGTCTCGTCGCCCTCGGCGGTTGCGTCTACTTCGCCATGCTTACCGGTCTCTCGCGGCGATTTCGCGCGACGATCGGGCGGAACCTGCCGGCGATCCGATAGCCCGTCCACATCGGTTCGTTCAAGCCGCCGTGGTCGCAACCGCCACGAAACTCTCCGCCATGACCGACACCACCGACGCAACCTCCACCAGTACCACCGACAGCGGCGGTTCGGCCGACCGTCCGCCGAACCTGCTGTTCGTCTGTGTCGACTGTCTCCGCGGTGACGCGATCGACACCGGATGGGGCAAAACCCCGTTCATCGACTCGCTGGTGGCGGATGGTCGCTCGTACGCGAACCTCCATGCCTCGGCGACTACCACGACGCCCTGCGTTGCGAGCCTGATGACCGGCCAGTACGGCGAACACAACGGCGTGCGCTCGCTCCGCGAGGCCCGCCTCTCGCCGGACGTGACGACGCTCGCCGAACGCCTCCACGACGCCGGCTACGACACCGCCGCGATGGTCACCGGCCCACTGGTCGCCGAGACCGACCTCGATCGGGGGTTCGACGAGTACCGCTACCGCGAGAACGACGTTTCGGTGTTCGACGACTGGGCGTGGACCGCGGCCGATCGGCTCACATCGCTCGACGCACCCTTCTTCTGCTATCTCCACCTCTGGGAGCTCCACGAGCCGATCTCGGTGCCGGAGCGCTACGACGACCCGGAGTTCGGCCGGTGGCCGTACGAACGCGCGCTGTCGGCACTCGACGCACAGCTCGAACGCCTGGTCGATCGGGTACCCGACGATACGATAATCGCACTCCACGGCGACCACGGCGAGAGCATCACGTGGCGCGGTCATCCGTTCCATGCGCTCGCCAAACGCGTCCGCGACAAGGTACGCTACGAGTTCGGGGTCGACACCCGATCCGCCGAACGCGCGCTCGACAAGCTCGCCGAAACCGTCTCGCCGGTTACGATCGCCGATCGCTTCATCGAGGACGGCCACGGCGAGACGGTCTTCGATTTCACCGCGAACGTGCCGCTCGTGCTTTCGGGGCCAGATATCGAGGCCGGCCGCGAGACCACCGTTTGCCGTCAGGTCGATGTGTTTCCGACGCTACTCGACGTGCTCGGGATCGAGGCGGAAACGACCGACATCGACGGGGAGTCACTGGCCGATCCTGACCTCGTGGACCGTGACGCGTACGTTCGGGCCTGTGGTGCGGCGCTCCGGGGCCACGAAAACTGGGTCCGTGCCCTCCGGACCGCGGACGCGAAGTACGTCGAATACCCCGACCGTGACTGGGAGCCGGAACTGTACGACCTCGCGGACGATCCCGCCGAGCGGTCGCCGATCGACGATCCCGAACGGGCGCGATCACTCGCCAAACGATTCCCGACGTTCGACGCGGTCGACGGCGAACGCCTCGACATCGACGAGCGGCTCCACGCCCTCGGCTACCGATGACGGCGTTCCTGGAGCCGTTCGAGTAGTTCGAGCAGTCGCGCGTGGCCAGCCGGCGCGTACGCGAGTGCGAGGAGCGCGAGCGCCCGTGGGTCACGCTCGCCGGCCGCGACTGCCGATCGGAGCGGAGCCCGTGCCGCGCGGCCGTCGCCCGCACGGAGCAGTCGTTTGCCGTACTTGTACTGTGCTTTGCGTTCGAGCGCCGTGCGGTGCGGTCCGAGGTCGGGCAATCGATCACAGAGGTCGTCGATCACGCTCAGCTCCGCCTCGTACATGGTTTCGGCGTCCGAACTCATCGACTCCTCTCGACGGGTGTAGTACGCGAGCGGCTCGGCCACGCGGGCGGGCGTGTAGCGCGCGAACAGCCGCGCCCAGAGGTGGCGGTCCTCGACCGCTGGGAGGTCTTCGTCGAAGCGCTCGTCGTCGAAACACGCTGCACGCGCGAGTACCGTCGGCATCGGCACCCCACCCTCGTGGAGAAAATCGACGTGGTGGGTCGACGGATTGCGGACCGGGAGCGCGGACTGGCGGCGTGTCCGATCGCCCTCGACGAGATAGACGTCCGAATACACCACGTCCGCACCGTCGTCGAGCGCCGCGAACTGTCGCTCGAGCTTTTCGGGCACCCAGCGATCGTCGGCGTCGACAAAGCCGATCACCTCGCCAGTAGCGACATCGAGGCCGCGGTTGCGCGCCGCCCCGAGTCCCCGTGGTTCTTGGAAGACGTATTCGAGCCCCTCGATCTCGGCGGCGAGTTCGTGGAGCCACTCCACCCCCGAGCTGTCGACGACGACGATCTCGACGTTGTCGTGGGTCTGCGCTCCGATCGACTCCAGCGCACTGCCGACGTACTCGCTGTCGTCGTAGGTCGGGACGATCACCGACACCAGCGGCCCGTCCCCACGGAGCGAGTCGGGCAACGAAACGTCACGCGACACGACGGGACCTCGCGGGCCGCCCAAATCAACCTTCGTTTCGCGGTTCGGTCGGGAGCCCGAAGGGATTTAGCGCCGCGGCGCGCCCTTCGAGGCAATGACGCTCGCCGACTGGCTCGACGAGACGCGCGCCCGCGTCGCCGCCGACGGGATCGACGGCGTCCGTACGAGCGCCTACGAACTTTGGATCGGCGCGCTCCGGCGGACCGATCGGTTCGTCGATCCCGGTGTGAATGTCTACGACCGCGACTGGGACGCGCTCGTGATCCTCGACGGCTGCCGGGCGGACGTGCTTCGTGGCGTCGCACCGAGCTACGATTTCCTCGACAACCCCGGCACCCATCGATCGCCGGGATCGACTTCCTACGAGTGGATGGAGCGTACGTTCTCCGAGGAATACAGGGACGAAATGGCGCGAACGATCCACGTGAGCGCGAACCCGTTCACCCACCAGTACCTCGAGGCCGACCGGTTCGCGCTGCTCGACGAGGTCTGGCGAGACGGCTGGGACGAACAAGCCGGCATCGTGCCGGCCCGGCCCGTGACCGATCGGGCGATCTACGCCGGCCGCGAGCACGTCGGGCCCGACGATCGACTCCTCATCCACTACATGCAGCCCCATTTCCCGAGCGTGCCGCGCCCGCTCGGCGGTACCGCGACCCTCGACGAGTGGCGCGACGGCCGCGAGATGGCGTGGCAGGGGCTCCGCCGTGGTGAGTTCACCGAGCGCGAGGTCTGGCGCGCGTACACGGCGAACCTCCGGTACGTGCTCGACGAGGTCGCGATCCTGCTGGAAAACCTCGACGCCGAGCGGGTCGCGATCACTGCGGATCACGGCAACGCCAAGGGGGAGTTCGGGATCTACGGCCATCCGAACATCCCGCTCGACGTACTCCGGGAAGTCCCTTGGTTCACGACGCGTGCGACCGATCGCGGGACTCACGAGCCCGCCCCGGAATCGCTGGCCACCGGCGAGGACGCTGCCGATTCCGAGGCGGCCACGTCGTCGGTCACCGAGCGACTCGAAGCACTCGGCTACGCCGAGGGCGACGCGTCGGGATAGTCGCGGCCGTTCCGCTGCGCAACTCGAACTACGGCTCGGTCCCCGGATACGCCGCTTCGCTCTCGTACTCCCAGATCAACTCGAAGTAGCGTTGGAGCCCTGCGACGAACGATCCGTTTTCGGTGATCGCGGCCTGACGTAGGTGGTTCGGGACTTCGTCCTCCTGAACGAGCAAGATTGCGGTGCCGGTTTCGTAGTCCCTGCTCGGATCGGCGAGCGTGCCTCGCCACGGGAGCTGCTCGGTGCTGAAGCGAAGCCCAACGTCGGGAAATTCGTCCTGCAACCGCTCGACGATGTCGGCCTGAGTCGTGGCGTTCGAGTCAGAAAGGTTGTCGGGGTGGAGCATGAGTACGTCGACATCGATCCCGCGTTCGAGTGCGTCAGCGAGCGCTGGCGCGACGGTGTCGAGATACTCGAAACTCTTCGAGATGACCCGGAGCTCGCGCACTGCCTCGTGGTAGAGGCGTCGGGTTTCGGACTCGCTCGGCTCGCCGACGTCGACCACTGAGAACAGCTCCTCGGCGGGCGTGACGTCCTCGCTCGATCGCTCGTACCGGGGTTCGAACTCTGCGAGGAACGCCTCACGGCGGTCGTCGAGGTCGGTGCGAAACCCTTCGTAGTCCTGGCGACGGTTCTCGACCGCGCGATCGAGGATCGCCTCGGGCGAACGGGGCTGGTACCGTTTCGGGCGCTCGGGAATTACTTTCACGAATCCACGGTCAGCGAGCGCGTCGAGCACGCCATAGATCCGCGCCTTCGGGATGCCAGTGGCCTCGGCGAGCGTCGGCGCGGTCGTCCGTCCGAGGGTGAGAAGTTCGGTGAGCGCAGCCTCCTCGTACTCGGTGAGGCCCACCCGATCGAGCGTTCCAGTGGGATCGGTGTCGGTCATGACGCCGGTTCGCCGGTCGGGATTGTAACATTGCCGGAGGCGCAGTGAAACGGCTATGAACTGATCACACGACTACCACCGAGCGTCCACGACAGCTTTCGGAGCGACGTTCTGCTGAGACAACGGATGGTTCGTGTTGGGGAAAGATATATATGACCGGGTAGTTACTGGTTACTCGAAAGCTGAGTAACCATGAGATCGAAGACACCCACCGAGGACGATGCGTCGGAAGAAACGTCCGACGACCGACATCTCGACGGCGTCGCGGACGGCTGCGGGTGTACCGAGATCTGGGAGCATCTGAGCGAGCAGCGGGCGGCCGACGACTGAGACGCTTCTCACGACCGTATGACCGAACGTGACGGAGAGGCGACAAACGTCCTTCCACTGCTCGATGAACTCCGGATCATCGCGCGGAACGGGTTGACCTACGACGGCGACCCGCACGATTCCTACGACAAAGAGCGCTACGAGCGGATACTCCACCTCGTGAGCGAGTGGTACGGCAAGACGCTGAAGCTGCCGCCTGACGACGTCCGTGAACGGCTTACTGTCGAGGAGTTCGGGGCTATCACGCCGAAAATCGGAGCCACGGCCGCCGTTTTCGACGACGATAGTCGAATCCTGCTGATCGAACGGGCAGACAACGGTAAGTGGGCAGTCCCCGGTGGACACGCGATGTCCGGTGAACCGCCGACGGAGACGGCGGTCCGCGAGCTACGTGAGGAGACGGGTTTCGACGCCCGGATCGCCGAACTAGTCGACGCCTATTGGATCGACGCACCCGACGCCTACGGTCCACATGGCGCTGTCACGCTCCTCTATCGGTGTGAGATCACCGGGGGAGAACGACGAACATCACGGGAAAGCGACACCGTCAGCTATCGCGATATCGAGAACGTCTCAGTCTGGCACGGCAAGGCTCGTCGGTACGCGCTTGACGCACGCGAAACGTGGCTCGATAGCTGAAGCGACCATCGATCGGGAGCGGTAACAAAGGTTTTTGCGCGCGCGCCGCCGAACCCCGGAAAATGGTCGATCGCGGCGAGGTCTGTGTGTTGCTCCCGACATACGACGAAGCCGCGACCATCGGCGACGTCATCGCGGCGTTCAGTGATCGCGGCTTTTCGAACGTGCTCGTCGTCGACGGCCACTCGACCGACGGGACGCGGGAGATCGCTCGCGAGCACGGCGCGCGCGTCCTCACCCAGTCCGGCCACGGCCGCGGCGCTGGCAAAGGTCAGGCGGTTCGAGAGGGTGTCGCCCGCGCGGACGCGCCGTACGTCCTCTTGCTCGACGGCGACGGCACCTACCGACCGGAGGACGCCGACGCGCTGCTCGAGCCCCTGCTGAGCGGCGAGGCCGAACACGTCATCGGCGATCGATACGCCGATATGGCCGACGGCGCGATGACTCGGCTCAACGGCGTCGGCAATCGGCTGATCAACCGCGCGTTCCAGTACATTCACGGCCGCGATCTCGGTGACATCCTGAGCGGCTATCGCGCGTTCACGACCGCCTCCTTCGAGCGATGTAACCCTTCGTCGGAGGGGTTCGGAATCGAGACCGAGCTCGCCGTCGAGTGTGTCAAGCGCGGGATCCCGACGACGGTGGTCCCGATCCGGTATCGGGCGCGTCCCGACGGCTCGGAGACCAATCTCAGACCCGTCCGCGACGGCGGGAAGATCCTCCTGACGCTCTACCGGCTCGCGAAGACCAACAACCCGCTCTTCTACTTCGGTAGTGCGGGTGGTCTCGCGGGGCTCGTGGGGGCCGTCGTGGCTGCGTACGTCGCCATCGAGTGGATCACGCTTGGGATCTCCCACGAGGTGCTCGCGGTCGCGTCGGCTTTTGCGATCATCGTCGGCGTCCAACTAGTGATGTTCGGCGTGCTCTCGGACATGATCCTCGCGATCAACCGCGAGCAGACCCGGCGATTCGAAGAGCTCGTCGGTCGCCGTCGCGCCGACCGTCCGCCGTCGTCAGCACCGCGCACGCAGTCGAGATCCGGTGATTACACCGATCCCGACACCGAGTCGAGTGCCGACCGGCCCCTGGTCTCCGAGCGTGGCGAACCGCGAGACGACCGTCGGCGGAGTCGCCACGCACGAAACGACGGCGGCGAGAGCGAGGCCGTCGAGCCGGAAACGGACGGCGAACGGCCGAGCGGCTAAAACAGCGATCGGAGCCGATCGAGGAGTCCTGTGGGTCCGGACTGACGCCGTTCCTCGAAAACGGGATGAAGCGCGTCGAGCAGCGCGCCCTCCGAGTCGAAGCGGTCCCGCTCGACCTGCTCGAGTGCCGTAGAAAGCGCCATCGAGCGGCCGGATGGATCGTACGGCACGTCGGGATCGCCGAGCGTCCGGACGATCTCGTCGTTTTCGGCGGGGAAGACGAGATCGGCACGGTCGAGACGGTCGTCGAGCGCGGCGATCCCGAACGCGAGGGTGTCGGGTTCCTCGGCGTCGTCCTGTGGGGGTCGTGCGGCCATACCCGGCCATACCGGTCGAGCGATGAAAGTCCTGTGTCCCAACCCAACGACTATCCGCCAGCCCCCGCTTTCTCGAACGATGACCGACTACACCACCGTCTCGATCCCGAAGGACCTCGCCGATCGGGTCGAGGAGACCATCGAGGGGACGAGTTTCCAGTCGACCAGCGACCTCGTGCGATTCCTGCTCCGGAGCATTGTGATCCAACACCAACAACAGGGCGAACTCACCGAGGCCCAGTTCGACGAGATCGCCGAACAGCTCCAGGACCTCGGCTACCTCCAGTAGTCACTCCGGGAACTCCGCCGGCGGCGCACCGGCGAGACGTTCGAGCGGCTTTCGAGTGCCGTCGCGCGAAAACACCGCAAGCGAATCGGTCTCCCACGGTGGCACCGCGACGAACACCACTCCGTGGAGGTCGTCGGTGCGGGTGAGTTCGAGGCCTCCTTGGGGGTGCGAGACGAACCGTCCCTGGGTCTGGCCCGCGGGTGTGCCGAGATCCATCCCGAACACCGCCGATACCGACCCACCTGCTTCCGGAAAGTAGAAATGTGTGAACACGGGCGTCTCGGGCGGGAGATCCGGTTCGGTCGTGGATCGACCCTCGACTTCGAGGTCGCCCGCCGGCGTGACCGCGAGCCCGATCGTTACCGACTCCGGCTCGGCCTCGCGAGCGAACTCCAGCAGTGCCTCGACGAGGCCGTGAGTCGCGTACACCACGTCGTCGGGCCGATCGGCGTGCGACATAATCCAGCTACCTCACCCCGAGAGGAACAGCCGCGCGGTCTTGGCGTACAGCGACGGCGCACGCCGGCGCGAGCCGTCGAGTGCCGTGGACAGCGCCCGGCTTGCGTCCTCGTGGACGCCAGCACCGTGACCGACGAGGACACGATCGGGCGTGAATCCCCGGAACGACCGGCGTGGTGGGAGCAAGCGCAGCGCCGGATGGACGCCGAGTCGCTCGGTGCCGGTCCGGAAGAACTCCGCAGTGCCGAGCGCTTCCGCGACCACGAGCGTCCCCTCGTCGGCGTGATACAGCGCCGCCTCCTGCCACAGCGGCGTTGCGATCTTCCGGAGCCGGTAGCCCGTCTCGCCGAGTTCGCTCGAAAACCGTTCGACGGGTGCATCGAGCTCCGACGCGACGCCGGTCATCCACGACGGGACGTGAACCGACACGTCGTGTCGGCGCGCGATCTCCGCCGCATCGCGCTTGTGCCGGGGGAGCAAGAGCACGACGCCAGCGACCGTTCCGAACTCTTCGAGGAGGTCGTCGAGGTCCGCTGCATCCACCGGATCGACGAGCCAGACACCATCGTCGGTCGCGAGGGCGTGGCTCGCGCGCTGCATCCGCTCGTCGGGGTAGGCGATCCAGCCGACGCCGCCGTCGAAGCGATCGATTTCGTCATACGCGGCCCGGCCGGAGCCTTTCATCGACATGGATCCGCTTGGGACCGGCGGCGCATGAGCGCGTCGGTGGGTGTGACTTTATACGCACCCGCACCGTTCGCCCCGCATGATCACGACGATCGAGTGGCTCGCCCTCGAAGTCAAATATCTCGACCGCGCGAGCGCGTTCTATCGTGATCATCTCGATCTCGATACCGTCACGAAGCGCGAGAACGAGATCGCACTCGCCGTCGGCGACACCGACCTCGTGCTCCGTCGGCCCACGGCCCTGCCGCGCGGCGGCCTCCACACCCACTACGCGCTCTCGATCCCTGCCGCCGAGTACGACGCGTGGTACGACCGGCTCGCCGAACCCTTCGAGCTCGACGAGCACACCTTCGGCAGCGCGCGCTCGCTCTACTTCTACGACACAGAGGGCAACTGCGTCGAACTCGGCGAGTCAGAGGCGTCGGGGACGGGAGTGCTCGGCGTGTTCGAGGTCGTCCTCGAAGTTGAGGACCTCGACCGCGCCGAGGTGTTCTACACGGCACTCGGGATGGACGTGATGGATCGCGGGAGCGAGCGACGGCGGGTTCGGCTCGACGCCGGCCCGTTCGCTCTCGAACTCTGGGAGCCCCAGTTGGGCATCGCCGACGCACGCGGCGGCGTCCACGTCGACTTGGGGCTCGGCGTCGGCCACCCCGAGACGGCGCTCGAACGGGTCGAGGATCGGGTGTCAGCCGTGGAGCCCACCGACGAGGGGATTCGGGTGCGCGACCCTGATGGTCACTTCCTGACGTTCGTCTGAACCGGCGGTCGCTCGGACGAGCTACCCGAATCGGTCCCGGAGATTCTCTCTATCGATCTTTCCGGTCGCGGTGAGTGGAAATTCGTCGACGAACTCCACCCGATCGGGAACCTCGTGGCTTTCCAGCTCCGCCTCGCAGGCGCGCTTGATCTCGGCTGCCGACACCGATCCCTCGCTGCGACGCTTGATGACCGTCGTCACCGACGCTCCACGGACGTCGTCCACCGTATCGATGATCGCGACCTTCTGGACGGGGTCGATCTCGTAGATCACTTCCTCGATCTCGCGCGGCGAAACGTCCCCACATCCCGTCGTGAACATGTCCTCGATCCGATCGACGACGAACAGAAACCCGTCCTCGTCCATCCACCCGATGTCGCCGGATGCGAGCCACCGCTCCCCGTCGCGTTCGACGAAGTTGTTCTCGGTGATTTGGCGCTTGTTGTACCGCGGCGTGACCGTGTCGCCGCGCCAGAGCAACTCCCCACGTGCGCCGCGCTCGACCGCATCGCCGGTTCGGGGATCCTCGATACGGAGGGCGACCGCCTCGGTTGCCGGCCGGCCGACACTGCCTGGCTTGTGCCCCTCCGGTCCGGGGTGATTGAACGCCGACAGCGGCGTCGTCTCGGTCATGCCGTACCCCTCGAGCAGCGTACAGCCCAGTACTCGTTCGACCTCGTCGATGCGCTCTTTCGGCATCGGCGACCCACCGACGCCGAGCGCCTGCAGACTGGAGACATCGTACTCGTCGAGGCCTTCGTGATCGAGGAGTTCGACGACCATCGTCGGGATCAGGAAGGCGTATGTGACGCCGTGGCGTTCGATCGCGGTCAGTGCGGCCTCGATGTCCCACGTTTCGAGCAGGTGATTTTCGGCCTCCAGAGCGATGAACGGCGTCGTGGTGACGTTGAGTCCAGTGACGTGAAAACAGGGACACACCGTCAACGCCACGTCCTCACGGCTCCACTCGTTGTAGTTGATGAAGCCGTTGGCGTTCGCGTCGAGGTTGCCGTGGGTGTGATAGACGCCCTTCGGTGCGCCGGTCGTCCCGCTCGTGTACAGCAACTCGGCGAACTCCTCGGATCGCCGGGGCGTCACGTCGTACTCCGACGCACCTCTGTCGAGGAGATCGGCGTAAGCGTGGGTCGTCGGTTCGCCTCCGTGATCCGCGTTCCGACGATCGGCGGTGACGACGCCGACCGCGCCGCTGTCGGACAGTACGTACCGAGTCTGTTGGTCGGTGAATCGTGTGTTGACCGGTACCGGGACGGCCCCGCATTTCATCGTGCCGAGATAGGCACAGACGAACGCCACGCCGTTCGGCATATCGACCGCCACTCGGTCGTCGGTTTCGACGCCGCGCCGCTCCAGCGCATCGGCGACACGATCCGATCGCTCGGAGAGCTCCCGAAACGTGAGCGATCGGGTCCGGTCGCCGACCGCCAACGCCTCCGGCGCGTTCCGCGCCGCGGCGTCGGCGTAGTTGGCGAAGTTCACGTTCCTCCTGTTTGGTACGTGTTGGCAAATGTTTTTCGCGCCTTCGTTGATACGTAACACAACCCACAACTATATTCCGTGTCAGCAAGACAGAACGGTGCTACCGATCGCCGATTTTTGTCCGGCAATACCGGACAGATGAGTCACGAAGACGTTCCGAACCGACCCTCACTCCCGTGCGAAGATGAGGTTCGCCCGTATCTCGTCGGCAGACTCTCGCACTGTATCGACGAGTTCGGAGTTCCGCGGATCGGTCGTGAACTGGTCGGTGGTGCTGTAGACCGCGATGGAACCGTGGACCTCGGTGTCGGTGACGATCGGTGCGGCGATGCCCGTCATACCCGCGATCAGTTCCCCGTCGTCGACTGCGTAGCCGTCCTCGCGGACCCGCGCCAGCTCGGTAGCGAGATCGGTCTCGTCGGTGATCGTGGCGGGCGTTCGCGGCGGAAGCCCGTGTTCGGCGAGGACGTGTTTGACTTTCTCCTCGTCGAGATGTGCGAAGATCGCTTTTCCCGGCGCATTCGTGTGGAGGTGTGCGTGACGTGGATACGTCGTCGCCTGCTGGGAAAGGGTCTCTCGCTGCCAGCGCGACGCTAGCAACAGCGCACAGCGGCCGTGTTCTACCGTGACCAGCTGGACGTGGTGTCGCTCGTCGATGGTCTCGAACAAGCCAAGCGTCTCCTCGCGGCCCTGAACGAACAGATCGTGGTGGTTGCGGGCGATCTCACCCACGTGAAGGAACTGCATGCTCAGTCGGTACGCTCCATCCTCGTTGACCACGTCTCCGACTTGCTCCAACGTCCGGAGATGATCGTGGGCCGTACTCTTGGGAACGTCCAGCGCCGTGGCGACCTCGGTCACTCCGGCTTTTCCTCGGTCGACGAGTAGCTCGATGACGTCGTGAGAGAGCTTGACCGCTGCGACGGGATAGGATGTCATGGAGAATGTCTGGCTCCGTTCCTGCTTAGTTTGTTCGGTAATACCGGATAGATCATGACGTGATGATCGGACAAGTAAAAGCAAATTACGAATATTTGATATGACTGTATGCTTTTGTTTTGGGCATTTAGCACATCGTATCTCACTATAATTTCCTTCCATATTCTAGTGACTTTTTTCGGCGAAAACGCACTAAGTAGGCGACTTTTATCGTCTTCAAATCGGTTTGCCTCGGAACCAGAACGAACGTACTAGAATAATCAACAAAAATCTTATCTATGGGGCTACCATCACCGGAACTGCAGAAGGAAACACGATCGATAATGAACGAAGCAAACGACACAGCAGCTACACGACGTGGGGTGATGAAGGGTATCGGCGGGCTCGCCGCGCTGTCCATGTCCGGCGCGACGATCGCAGAGGCGGAGGACGTTTTGAACGACTCGGTGCCGAGCGACCCGCACACGCTCGACACGTACCGCTCCATCGTGGACGCCATCGTGCCCCGCACGCCGCAGCTCGAAAGCGAACTCGGGCCGGAGCACGTTCCCGGCGGCTTGGACGTCGAGTTGGAGAAGTTCCTCGTCTGGGACTTCAACCACTTCCAGGAGATTCGCGCCGAGATGGTCACCGAGAAGGGGCTGCTCGACGGTCCCTCCGACGCCGAGATGCCACTGGAGATGTTCGAATCGGTGCTCGATTTGACCAACCTCGGTGGCCTGCTCGGTCCCGATTCTCCCCTCGATGTCGTGCTGGACCTCGCCGATCTCGACCTCGGCGACCTGCTTGACCTGGACGGGGACGCGCTCGAAGAGGCCCTCACGTTCGGGCCGGTCGAGCGCTACGACATCTCCTTTGCCGACGACGTTACCTCCTCGTCCGGTCCCGCCGAGTTCGAACTCCTCGTCGAGACGGCCAACGAGACGACCCATCAGGTGGTGCAGAACTACCCCTACGCGCCGGCGTTCACGCTCGTTTTCGACATCGTCGCCGCGGAGTTCATCGCACGCGGGGAGAACGAGGACGCGATCAAGCGCGACCGCAGCAAGTTCCCCGCCGGTGGCACGTTCGTCCAGCTTTCGCCCGAGGACCGTCTGCGCTGTCTCTGGACAATCGTCGACGGTAGTGCGATAGACCGACTCGACGACCTGCTTTCGCCGCTCGTGCCCGACGTGGGCATCCTGAAGTACGTCGTGATGGCTGTGAATGGCCTGCACGGCTTCGGCTACTACACCGAGTGGTCCGGTCTTGGCGAAACCAAGACCAACAACCCGACCGAGCGATCGCTGTCCACGCCGGCCGGCGAGGTCCAGAGCCGGCAACAGAGTGGCTATCCCGGCCCGGCAGACGGCTACGCCGCGAACTGGCGGCACGCCGTCGATGGCGGCTTCGCCGACCCCGACGTGGAGAACCTGAATCTGCCGAGCGACCTGAAGGGTGACGACGTCATCGAGGGCATCGGGGGTGGAACCTGATGAACGACCCCGATGTGGTGATCGTCGGTGCGGGTGCGGACGGCCCGGCGACGGCGTGGAAACTCGCTCACGATCACGGCGTGGACGTGCTTCTCCTCGAAGGTGGCCCGTGGCACGGCAACGAACAGTGGCCCGAGCCGCACGCCGATTCCGGTGGGACAATCAGCACCGACCCCGAAGATCTGGATGGCAAGCTGCTCGACGAGCAGTTCACCCATCGCGAGGCCGACGCGAACGACCCCACCTACGGCTACCTGCGGGTTGGTCCGGCCGACCACTCGCGGGCACCGTGGTTCCGCAACCTCCACCAGAACGCCTTCATCTGGCAGGTTGGAGCTGTGGGCGGCACGTCGCTGCACTACTTCTCTAACCATCCGCGCGGGTATCCGACCGCCTTCAACGACCAGCCCCACTGGCCGTTCGACTACGAGGAGCTCGTTCCGTACTACCAGCTGAACGAGGAGCTGACGAGCACCCAGCAGGCACCGATGACCGCCAAAGAGGAGGTGTTCATCGAGGGCGCAGATGCCCTCTACCCGCTCATCGAGAGCAAGAACGTCACTGAGACGGGCTGGCGGCCGCAGGCCAATGCCGTCGAGGTCCCCGGTCGGGAGACCGCGACCGGCGAACCTCTCGACGCCGACTACGAGGGGTCGTTCTCCTACGACGACGGGTTCCGCGGCGATACCCTCGTCGGCGACCACTTCCAGGGTTCCTCGACACCCGTCGACGCCCCTGTTCGGGACAAAGCTCGAAAATCGAGCAACGTGGGCTACGTGCCGCGCGCTCTCGACACCAACAAAAACGACAGTCAGGGCAACGTCGCGCTCCGGCCGAACGCCTACGTGACCGACATCGAGACCAATGAGGGTGCGGGCACGCTCGAAGCCACCGGAGTGACTTTCCGTGATTCGTGGTCCGGTCAGTCCCAGACTGTCAGTGCCGATACGGTCGTGCTCGCCGGTGGCTGCATCGAGACGCCCCGGCTGTGGCTCAACGCAGGACTCCCCGACGACGGCTGGGTCGGCAAGGGTCTCACTACTCATTGGTTCGACTGGGTCGTGGGCGTCTACGACGACGAGACGGTCGCCGACATCAACCCCGAGGTCGAGCACATGGATCCCTACGTCGGGCAGAACTCGGCAGTGCGCTTCGACAAGCCCGGCGTCGGTGGGATGGAGGACATCGGAATGAGTCCTGGTCTGGTCTCCTACGCCGATTACCTGTTCAGCCAGGCGGGCTACAGCTTCGACACCGAGGTCGATCCGAGTGAACCGTGGGACACCCGTGGATACGTCGTCGGCGAGGAACTCAAGCGTCGGATGTCGAACTACAAGCAGACGAAGGCGCTGCTCATCCTCACCGACGACCTCCCGCGCCAGAGTAATGGGGTGTCGCTCGACAACACCTTCAGCGACGAGCACGGCCCGGTTCCGAAGGTGAAGTGGGAGCCACACCCCGACGACGACGCGAAGCGCGACGAGCTGTCGAGAATCGCGGCGAACATCCACAAGGAGGCGGGAGCCGACCACGTCCACCGATGTGACTGGCCGCCGCTGCTCCTCCACATGCAGTCGTCGATGCGGATGGGGGAAGTGCTCGACGAGAATGCCGAGGCGAAAAACGTCAACCGACTGTTCGTCGCCGACCACTCGGCGATGGCCAACGGCGTCGGTGGCCCGAACCCGACCAACAGCGGCCAGGCGCTCGCGCTACGGACCGCCGACAAGATCGCCGAACTCTACTTCTGAGTTCGGCTCCGGTCCGGTTTTATCGAACTGAAGAACACCGATCCGTCTCGCTGTCAATCCAATCGATCGGTGTCGATCGTGACGCCGGATGGCGTGACCAGCAGAAAGCGTCGGAAGTGGATGAGCTCGCCGCCCATCTCGCGGATGTCGGGCGCGAACCCGGCCGCAAGACGCTTCATGTCGCCCTCGACGGCGAGCACGAGCACCGCGCCGTCGTCGACCTCCGCGACCCACTCCTCGTCGGACGTCCGCCCGTCAAGCACCCCGAGGACCACCCGGCCGGTGTCGTCGGCGTCCTCCACGTCCATCTCGGATTCGATCGTCTGGAGATCCAGATCGAACTCGCTCATACTGGGTCTCACCGCGGTCGAAGAAAACGCTTCCGTCAGTCGTCGGCCGGCTCCGCCCGCGGCGAATCGGGCGTCCGGACGGCCTGCCGGGAGAAGTACGTCGCCAACGCGGGGCCGGTGACGTTGTGCCAGACGCTGAACAGCGCGGGCGGGAGCGCGGCGAGCGGGCTGAAGTACGCCGTCGCGAGCGCGACCGCGAGCCCGCTGTTCTGGAGAGCGACCTCGAAAGTACACGCCCGGACCCGTTCGGGGCTCATTCCGCTCGCGCGCCCGACGCCGTAGCCAGCACCCAGGCCGATCGCGTTGTGGGCGACGACCGCGAGCAACACGACCGCGCCCGCAGTCAGGATGTTCTCGACGTTGAGCCCCACGACCGCCGCGACGATGGCGACGATGGCGGCGACGCTGATTGCGGGAAAGATCGAGAGACCCGCCGCCGCGAGCCGCGGCGCGTAGCGGTCGAGGACGATCCGGAGCACGAACCCGGCAATCACGGGGAGCAGGACGACCTGAACGATGCTCGTGAACATCTCCGCGAACGTGACCTGGAGCTGTTCGCCGGCCAGCGCGACGACCCACGCCGGCATCACGACCGGCGCGGCGATCGTCGTCACGGTCGTGATCGCGACCGAGAGCGCGACGTCGCCCTTCCCGAGATACGTCATCACGTTCGACGCCGTGCCGCCCGGTGCGGCACCCAGCAAGATTACGCCGATCGCGAGTTCGTGCGGAAGCGAGAGCGCGACCGTGATCGCCCACGCCGCGACCGGCATCACGAGCCACTGGGTGACTGCACCGATCGCGACGTCGCGCGGGCGCTCTGCGATCCGCGTGAAGTCTGCAGGCTGGAGCGTCAGCCCCATCCCGAGCATGATGACGCCCAACAACGGCGTGATGTAGGGTTCGATCCAGGTGAACGTCGCTGGCGAGGCGAGCGCCGCACCCGAGAACAGCACCACCCAGACCACGAAGTACGTGCTCGCGAACTCCCCGATCCGTTCGAGACGATCGAGCACGCTCACGTTCTCACCTCCTTGCTCACGGGATGGACAAGATGGCGGTCCCGCCACGTGAGTGTGTGAGACGATCCATCGACACGATCGATGTCGTCGGACATACCACGGCCGTCACCACGCCCCGATAAAAGTCCTCGCCCGCGTCGGTTACGCGTACTCCTTCCGGAACCCGCGGAACTCGGTCAGGTGGGCCTCCTCGTCGGTGAGGATCGTTACTGCGATGTCCTCGGTCACGGGATCGTCGGCGTCGCGTGCGGCGTGGATCAGCGATCGATAGGTTTCGATGGCGTCCTCCTCGGCTTCGAGGACTCCATCGATCACCGCAGGCACGTCCGTCGAATCCTCCGGTGGCTGGAGGCTTTCCTGGTGCATCTCGAAATCGGCCGACGCTGGCGGGCGTTCGTCGAGCTGTTTCAGCCGCTGGCCGAGCATCCGGGCGTGATTGAGTTCCTCGTCGATGTCCACATCGAGGCTCTCCTTGATCTCCTCGGCGCGAACCCCATCGAGCACGATGGAGTTGGTGAGGTAGTTCATCACGGTCTCGATCTCGTCGCCGTAGGCCACCTTGAGCAGCCGGGTCACCTCGTCGCTCGTCATGGAACCCGCTACACGCCCCGAGAACTTCAGTGTAGCTGCCGACCTCCGACACACGTCGCCGCGCCGACGAAGCGCGCGCGAGCGAAACCCACCCTCGATTCTCCCGATACGCGGAAGAAACGGCGCTTCGATAGCGATCGCATCGTGGTGATTCGTCACGCCTGATATTGAGACGTATAAGGAATTGCCGACAAATGGTATCCGTTGACTGCTGTCGGTTTTGCGATCGACCGTCGCACGGGCCGTCCCCCGGCGTGTGGCGGAGCGACAGGTTTATCAGTACCATGCGCATCGGAGTCGACTGCAATGTCCCACCACAACGTGGACACGGAGGACACGTCGGAGACCCCGGCGGGTCGAGTTCTTCCAGGGCACACTGGAATCCACAACTGAAGTCGATAAGATTCGAATTTTCGACACGACGCTACGTGACGGCGAGCAGTCGCCACGCACCTCGTTCAGCTACGACGACAAGCGCGAGATCGCCGCAACGCTGGACGAGATGGGAACTCACGTCATCGAGGCCGGGTTCCCGGTGAACTCCGACGCGGAGTTCGAGGCCGTGAGCGACATCGCCGCGAGCACGAGTGTGACAACCTGCGGCCTGGCACGCGTCGTCGAGGGCGACGTCGACGTCGCGCTGGACGCCGGCGTGGAGATGGTCCACGTCTTCGCATCGACCAGCGACGTCCAACTGGAGGACGCGATGCACGCCAGCCGCGAGGAAATGAAGGAACGATCGGTCGAGGCGGTCGAGCGCGCGAAGGAAGCCGGCGTCGAGGTGATGTTCTCACCGATGGACGCCACTCGTACTGATGGAGAGTACCTGATCGACGTGATCGAGGCGGTCTCCGTGGCCGGCGTGGACTGGATCAACGTCCCCGACACCTGCGGGGTGGCGACCCCGACGCGCTTCGGCGACCTGATCGAGACCGTCCGAGCGCACACCGACGCCCGGATCGACGTCCACACCCACGACGATTTCGGCCTGGCGAGCGCGAACGCGATGGCCGGCTTCGAGGCCGGGGCCGAGCAGGCCCAGGTCAGCGTGAACGGGATCGGCGAGCGTGCCGGCAACGCGGCCTACGAAGAGGTCGTGATGAGCGCCGAGTCACTCTACGACGTGGACACCGGGATCGATACGACCCGAATCACCGAGATCGCGCGGGTCGTCGAAGGGATGAGCGGGATCGAGACCCCCGCCAACAAACCGATCGTCGGCGCGAACGCGTTCAGTCACGAGTCGGGGATCCACGCCGCGGGCGTGATCGAGAACTCGGACACGTTCGAGCCGGGCGTGATGACCCCCGAGATGGTCGGCGCGGAGCGCGAACTCGTCCTGGGGAAACACACGGGCCAACATTCGGTACGCGAGCGGCTCGTCGAGGCCGGCTTCCAGCCGACCGACGACGAGGTGCGCGAGTGTACCCGACGAGTGAAGGACTTCGGTGCCGAGAAGGAGCGGGTCACGATGGACGTCTTGACTCGCTTCGCGCACGAGGTCGGCATCAGTCAGTCGGAGCAGATCGCCCGAAAGGAGGCCGACGACTGAGCCATGCGCGCCTCGAACGCTCCATCCCACCACCAGCGGGTAGCGCCAGCCCGTGCGAGCGGCGGTGCGATCGATCCTCGCCACGACCCCGATCGGCGCAACGCTTGCAGCGCACGCAAGGGTTATTACCGTCGGAATGGAGAGGAAGAGTACGATGTTCCGATCGACCGTCGCACGAGGGCCGCAGCCTCGGAGCGACGCGGTCGGCGTGCGTGTGTCGATCATTGTAGGGGCGTAGCCCCCTACATCACCTTCTCCCCCGACCCTACTGCACCGACCACACAGCGACCAGCACGCGCGACTCCCACGCGATCCATGCACGACCGACAGCGACCTCGAAAACAACCACCACGACCGACCCGACCACGCCAGACGCATCGCCCACAACCCACACCGCGAACAGGGGGTGTGCCGTGAGCGAACAGCAACCGACCCACCGCCCTGACGCGGACGAACCGGCCACCGCCGAAGCTACGACGGCCGAGGAGATGGCTGCCGACGACGCGAGCGCCGAAGCGGCGTCCCCCGAGGACGATGCGGGCGCTCGGCCCGTGACGACCGGTTCGGAATCGGTCGTGCGCGCGCTCGAAACCGCCGGCGTCGAGCATCTCTTCGGGGTCCAGGGCGGCGCGATCATGCCGGTGTACGACGCGCTGTACGACTCGGATTTGAGCCACGTCACAATGGCCCACGAGCAGGGTGCGGCCCACGCCGCCGACGCATACGGCATCGTCTCGGGCGATCCCGGCGTCTGTCTCGCGACCTCGGGACCGGGGGCGACGAACCTCGTGACCGGGCTCGCGGACGCCTCGCTCGACTCGGACCCAATGATCGCGCTCACGGGACAGGTCCCGACCGCGATGGTCGGCTCGGACGCGTTCCAGGAGGCCGACACCACCGGGATCACGAGTCCGGTGACGAAGGAGAACTACTTCGCAAGCGACGCCGACACCGTGGGTGATGCGGTCGGCGAGGCGTTCGCGCTCGCCGACGAGGGTCGCCAGGGACCGACGCTCGTCGACCTCCCGAAGGACGTGACGAACGGCGCGACCGAGCAGGAACCAGCCGCGGGGAGCACGCCCGAAACCTACGATCCGCCCGAACGCGCCGAGCGCGAGGCGGTCACAGCGGCCGCCGACGCGATCGCTAGCGCCGAGCGCCCCGTAATCCTCGCGGGCGGCGGCGTGATCAAGGCCGAGGCGTGCGACGAGCTCCGGCAGTTCGCCACCGAGTACGGAATTCCTGTGGTGACCACGATGCCGGCAGTCGGCGCGTTCCCCGAGGATCACGACCTCGCGATGGAGATGGCGGGGATGCACGGTACGGGCTACGCGAACATGGCGATCACCCACTGCGACGCGATGTTCGCGGTCGGCACCCGGTTCGACGATCGGCTCACTGGTGGGGTCGAGACGTTCGCACCGGAGGCCGAGATCGTCCACGCCGACATCGATCCCGCGGAGATCTCGAAGAACGTCCACGCCGACTACCCGCTGCTCGGCGACGCCGGCACGGTGATCGATCAGGTCCACGACGCGCTCGCCGAGGAGCGGGCGGCGGACATGTCGGCGACCGGCGAGCGCTGGACGGCGTGGCGCGAGCAGTGTCGGGACTGGAAGGACGAGTACCCGATGGACTACGCCACACCGGCGGACGAACCCCTCAAACCACAGTTCGTGGTCGAGGCCGTCGATGCGGCGACGGCCGACGACACGATCGTGACGACCGGTGTCGGTCAGCACCAGATGTGGGCGGTCCAGTACTGGACGTACACCCAGCCCCGAACGTGGGTCTCCTCGCACGGTCTCGGGACGATGGGCTACGGGCTGCCTTCCGCCATCGGCGCGCGCTTCGCAGCCGACGACGACCAGTCGGTGGTCTGTTTCGACGGCGATGGCTCGTTCCTGATGACGCTTCAGGAGCTCGCGGTCGCCGTCAGGGAGAACCTCGACATCACGGTGTTCGTCCTGAACAACGAGGCGGTCGGGATGGTGCGCCAGTGGCAGGACGGCTTCTTCGAGGGGCGGCGGATGGCCTCGGAGTACCCGTGGATACCCGACTTCGAAACGCTCGCCGAGGCGTTCGGCGCGCGCGGGTACACTATCAACGCGACCGACGACGAGAGCGAGGTTGAGGACGTCGTGAGCGAGGCGCTCGGCTACGACGGGCCGTCGGTCGTCGACGCCCACATCGACCCGACAGAGAACGTCTACCCGATGGTGCCGAGCGGCGGCGCGAACGGCGAGTTCGTCCTCGCGGAGGACCAGCTATGACGGAAGGCCTCCAGGGTCCGGCTCCCGACGAGCGTCCGCAACCGTCGGGCCGGCGCAACGCGCAGGGAATTCGGATCGATCCTGAGGTCGCGGCCGAACCCGAATCGCGGCGAACAGTGCTATCGGCGCTGGTCGAGAACGAGCCGGGCGTGCTCGCGAAGATCTCCGGACTCGTCTCGCGCCGGCAGTTCAACATCGAATCCCTCACCGTCGGAACGACCACGAACCCCGAAACCTCCCGGGTCACGCTGGTGATCGAGGAGCCCGAACCGGGCGTTCGCCAGGTCGAAAAACAGCTCGACAAGGTGATCAACGTGATCTCGGTGCGCGAGCTGGGCGACGACGCCGTGCGCCGCGAGCTCGTGGTGCTGAAAGTCCACGGCGAGGAGCCGGACAAGGTCAACGCCGTCACCGAGATGTACGACGGCACCACACTCGACGCCGGTCCACGGACCATCACTGTCCAGATCACCGGCGACGAACAGAAGATCGACGACGCGATCGACGCCTTCCGGCAGTTCGGGATCCGCGAGCTCGCACGAACCGGTCAGACCGCGCTCGCGCGCGGCGAGGAGTGGACGACGCACGCCGAAGAGGAGCGGTACGAACGGGTACACGATACATGACAGAACACGCGACGATATACTACGACGACGACGCAGACAGCACCGCCATCGACGGGAAGACGGTGGCCGTAATGGGGTACGGCTCACAGGGCCACGCCCACGCGCAAAACCTCGCCGAGAGCGGGGTCGAGGTGGTCGTGGGGCTCCGCGAGGGATCGAGTTCGCGCGACGCCGCCCGCGAGGACGGCCTCGACGTGGAAACTCCTGTGGAGGCCGCCGCGCGCGCGGACATCGTCTCGATGCTCGTACCGGACACCGTTCAGCCGTCGGTGTACGACGACATCGAGAGCGAACTCGACGCCGGCGACACCCTCCAGTTCGCCCACGGGTTCAACATCCACTTCGGCCAGATCGAACCGCCCGAGGACGTGGACGTGACGATGATCGCCCCCAAGAGCCCGGGCCACCTCGTCCGGCGCAACTACGAGAACGATCAGGGGACGCCGGGTCTGCTCGCGGTTTATCAGGATGCGACCGGCGAGGCGAAATCGGAGGCGCTCGCGTACGCCCAGGCGATCGGCTGCACCCGTGCAGGGGTCGTGGAGACCACGTTCCGCGAGGAGACCGAAACTGACCTGTTCGGCGAGCAGGCGGTGCTCTGCGGTGGCGTGACGAGCCTGATCAAGCAGGCCTACGAGACCCTCGTCGAGGCCGGCTACTCCCCGGAGATGGCGTACTTCGAGTGTCTCAACGAGATGAAACTCATCGTCGATCTGATGTACGAAGGCGGACTCGGCGAGATGTGGGACTCCGTCTCGGATACGGCCGAGTACGGCGGTCTCACGAAGGGCGACGTCGTGGTCGACGAGCACGCCCGTGCGAACATGGAGAACGTCCTCGAAGACGTTCAAAACGGGGCGTTCGCCCGCGAGTGGATCGCGGAGAACCAGGCCAACCGGCCCGCCTACCGCCAGCTCAGGCAAGCCGAGAAGAACCACGAGATCGAGGACGTGGGCGAGCGCCTGCGCGACCTGTTCGCGTGGGCCGACGAGACCGAATCGAGCGAGGAAGAACCCGACGCAGAGCGAGTCCAAGCAGATGACTGAGAACACGACACGACCGATGACGAACGAAACGACACGGCAGACGACGGACGCGACGAACCGAACGATGAGCGATGTCGACCACACCGACCCCCATACCCGCCGACCGTTCGGCGAGCACGTGGTGTTCGCACGCGGCCCGACGGTGGCGGCGGATGGAGGTGAGCGAACCGACGGTTCGCGATCCTCGTCGGGCGAGCGAAGCGAGTCCGACGGTGGGAAGCGGGACCCGGAAACCGTGGACGATGAGGAAACACAGGACGCTGAGACGGACGACCGGATGGAAGACGTAGACCACGAGCCGCCGAGTGAGACCGAGGCGAACCCGGTCTTCGAGCGCGGCCGCGAGGGTCGCGACGACGCTCGATGAGCGAGCGCACCCTCTACGACAAGGTTTGGGACCGCCACGCGGTCGCGGAGTTGCCCACTGGCCAGACCCAGCTGTTCGTCGGTCTCCACCTCATCCACGAGGTGACGAGCCCACAGGCGTTCGGGATGCTCCGCGAGCGCGATCTGGAGGTGGCCTACCCCGATCGGACCCACGCGACGGTCGATCACATCGTCCCGACGGCCGACCAGTCCCGACCCTACGGCGACGACGCCGCAGAAGAGATGATGAGTGAACTGGAGGAAAACGTCCGCGAAGCCGGGATCGACTTTTCGGACCCGACGACGGGCGACCAGGGCATCGTCCACGTCGTCGGGCCCGAGCAGGGGCTGACCCAGCCGGGGATGACCGTGGTCTGCGGGGACTCACACACCGCGACCCACGGCGCGTTCGGCGCACTCGCGTTCGGTATCGGGACCTCCCAGATCAGGGACGTGCTCGCCACGGGCTCGATCGCGATGGAGAAACAGCAAGTCAGAAAGATCGAGATCACCGGCGAACTCGGCGCGGGTGTCGAGGCCAAGGACGTGATCCTCGCGGTCATCCGGAAATTGGGCACTGACGGCGGCGTCGGCTACGTCTACGAGTACGCTGGCGACGCGATCGAATCGCTCGGAATGGAGGGCCGGATGAGTGTCTGCAACATGTCGATCGAGGGTGGCGCGCGCGCGGGCTACGTCAACCCCGACGAGACGACGTACGAGTGGCTCCGCGAGACCGACGCCTTCCGGGGCGATCCCGAGAGGTTCGAGCGACTGAAGCCCTACTGGGAGTCGATCCGTTCGGACGCCGACGCGGAGTACGACGACGTGGTGACGATCGACGGCGGCGCGCTCGAACCGATGGTGACGTGGGGCACGACGCCTGGCCAGGGCATCGGGATTTCGGAGCCGATCCCCGCGCCCGAGGACCTCCCCGAGAGCGAACGCGACACCGCGCGGCGTGCCCAGGAGCACATGCGCGTCGAGCCGGGCGAGAAGATGGACGGGTACGAGATCGACGTCGCGTTCCTCGGATCGTGTACCAACGCTCGCCTGGCTGATCTGCGCCGCGCGGCGCGGATCGTGACCGGCCGCGAGGTCCACTCCGACGTGCGCGCGATGGTGGTGCCCGGGAGTCAACGTGTCCAGGCCACCGCCGAGGAGGAAGGCCTGAAAGACGTGTTCACCGAGGCGGGCTTCGAGTGGCGCAACGCGGGCTGTTCGATGTGTCTCGGGATGAATGAGGATCAACTGGAGGGCGACGAGGCGTGTGCCTCCTCGTCGAACCGGAACTTCGTTGGCCGCCAGGGATCGAAGGACGGTCGCACAGTGCTGATGAACCCGCGAATGGTGGCCGCAGCAGCCCTGAAGGGGACGGTCACGGACGTTCGCGAGATCGAGGAGCGAGAGGTGCCTACCGCATGAGCACCGACGACAGCGGCGCTACAGAAGCCGGCGCGGACGGCGGAGACGGTCCCGTCGAAACCGTCGAACACGTCTCCGGAACGGGCGTCCCGATCCGGGGCAACGACATCGACACCGACCAGATCATCCCGGCGCGGTTCATGAAGGTCGTCACGTTCGATGGGCTGGGGCAGTTCGCGTTCTTCGATCAGCGCTTCGACGACGATGACGAACTGAAGGACCACCCGATGAACGAGGAACGCTTTCAGGAGGCGTCGGTGATGGCGGTCAACGCAAACTTCGGGTGTGGCTCCTCGCGCGAGCACGCCCCCCAGGCGCTCCAGCGGTGGGGGATCGACGCGCTGGTCGGCGAGTCGTTTGCCGAGATCTTCGCGGGCAACTGCCTCGCGCTCGGCATTCCGACCGTGACCGCCGATTCCGAGGCGATCGCCGATCTCCAGAAGTTCGTCGAGGACCATCCCGACGCGATGATCGACGTCGACGTGGCCGCCGAAACGGTGCGCTACGGCGATCGGGAGATCGACGTCACGGTCGACGACGCCCAGCGCACGGCGCTCGTCGACGGTGAGTGGGACACCACAGCCCTCATGCGATCGAACGCTGGCGTCGTCGACGAAACCGCACGGGCGCTCCCCTACGTCGATGACTGACCGGATCGCGGTGATTCACGGCGACGGGATCGGGAAGGAGGTCGTTCCGGTTGCGGTCAAAGTACTGGATGCGGTCGGCGACTTCGCATTCGAGTACGCCGAAGCGGGCGACGAGACACGCGCCGAGACCGGCACACCGCTCCCCGAGGAGACCCGGGAACTGGCCGCGGCAGCCGACGCGACGCTGTTCGGCGCGGCTGGAGAGACCGCTGCCGACGTGATCATCCCGCTCCGGCGGGCAGTCGAGTCGTTTGCGAACGTCCGCCCGGCGCGGGCGTACCCCGGCGTCGATGCGATTCACCCCGAAACCGACCTCGTGTTCGTTCGGGAGAACACCGAGGGTGTCTACGCGGGCATCGAGAGCGATATCACCGAAGACGTCCGGACGCTCACGCGCGTCACCACGGAGTCGGCCTCGCGGCGGATCGCCGAGTTCGGATTCGACTACGCCACAGAGCACGGTTACGACGTGACCGTGGCGCACAAGGCGAACGTGATGCGCCGTACCGACGGCCTGTTTCTCGACGGTGCTGCGGCGGTCGCTGACGAACGCGGGGCGGAGTACGAGACAGCCTTGATGGATGCGCTGGCGATGCATCTCGTGATGGATCCCACCGAGTATGGGGTCGTGATCTGCCCGAACCTCGCGGGCGACGTGCTCTCGGATCTCGCGGCCGGCCTGGTCGGCGGGCTGGGACTGCTCCCGAGCGCGAACGTCGGCCCAGAGCGCGCGCTGTTCGAACCCGTTCACGGTACTGCGCCCGACATCGCCGGCGAGGGAGTCGCCAATCCCGTCGCGACGGTGTTGAGCGCCGCAATGTGCTGTGAGTATCTCGGCCACGACGCGGCAGGCGAGCGCG
>NZ_AOMD01000022.1 GCF_000336915.1 Halococcus saccharolyticus DSM 5350
CGCTCCATCGAGGGCGTCTCCACCTCCGCGCTCTACGCCGCCGCCCGACAGGCCGGCACCCCACGCTCACTCGACGAGATCGCTACCGTCTCCCGGGTCGGGAAGATGGAGTTGACGCGCACCTACCGATACGTAGTGCGCGAGCTCGGCCTCGAGATCCAGCCCGCCGACCCCGCGAGCTACGTCCCCCGCTTCGCCTCCGACCTCGATCTCTCCGAGGAGTCCGAGCGCCGCGCTCGACAGCTCCTCGACACCGCCAAAGAAGAGGGCATCATCAGCGGGAAGAGTCCCGTTGGGCTGGCTGCGGCCGCCGTCTACGCCGCCGCACTCCTCACCAACGAAAAGGTCACCCAGGGCGCTGTTTCGGAGGTCGCCGACATCTCCGAAGTCACCATNTCTACGCCGCCGCACTCCTCACCAACGAAAAGGTCACCCAGGGCGCTGTTTCGGAGGTCGCCGACATCTCCGAAGTCACCATCCGCAATCGGTACAAGGAACTCCTCGAAGCCGAGGGCGACGTGATGGCCGCCTGACTGACGCGAACCTTTTTGTAGTTCTCGCGTGTCGGTCGATGACATGGACGAAGCAGCCGTCCAGCTTCTGTGCCCGGAGTGTGCGAAACATTGGCGATCGACGCCACGCGAGCTTCCCGCCCAGGGATCGGTGTTTCACTGTCCGAACTGCCATGCGAGCTATCGGATCGCCGAGTTCATGCGGACCGATCGCGATCTCAGTACGCTCAAACAGCTCCAGTAGTCACCACCCTTTGCGCCGTCCCGTTCGAACCCCGAACAGCCGTGCAAATCGTTCATGATTCTTATTCGCCGAGCGTAGGCCTGAACCGCCGTTTCCCTGCGGTCGTGTGTTAACGGACCTCAATACACTACTATAACCCTCCAGTCGCTAGGACCAGTTGCCTATGAAAAAGCAGGAGCTCATCCACCTCCACGGCCTGCTTGCAGAGGTACGCAAACACCACCAAGCTCGAACAGGGACGGCGGTCGAGTACGAGGGCTACGAGTCCCTCGGCGTCCGACCGACATCGATTCACAAGTCGAAGACCGACCACAAGGAAGCCGTTTTCGCGCTCGCCGAAGGAATCACCGGTGAGATGCGTCGCGCCGAAAGCGAGACGGTCCCGGCAGCTGCCGACTGAACGGCACAGCAGCGTTCCTGTCGACCTCACACTCGATAGCGCCAGCGCCGCCTACTCCGACTCGTCGTCGAGCAGTTCGTCGAACTCGGGGAGGACGTCGTCCGTTTCGTCGTTCTCAGCTTCGCTCTCCGCGGACTCCCCTTCGTTGCTCTCGACTTCCTCGGTGTCGTCGTCCTCGTCGTCGAGCACCTCGATTTCGAGGACTTCGAGCGGGATGTTTTCGAGACGCTGACCGATCTCGGTGCGCGCGATCCGGGCGGCGTGTTCCTTACGCTCGACGTTGAACACCGTCATTTCGAGTTCGAGCGCGACGAGTGCCTCGTCGGCGACGATGAAGGCGGGCTCCAGTTTCTCGCCCGAAGGCGACGTCCGCGTGCCCATATCGATCTCGACGTAGTTGAGGTCGGGATTGAGCATCTCACCCGTCTTCGAGATGCCGATCCGTACGGCCTCGTCGGCCGTCTCGACGTCGTAGACGGGGACGGCGGCCTCGACGACGACTCGACAATCCATGCGTACTCTTCTCAGTCGGGCGGTATCAACGTTGGGGGCACGTCGAGTCGAAAGCGCCAATCCGTCCCGAAACGTGTATTCCGGCGATGGAAACCGGGATGATCGATCTCGACAGCCTCGCGGGCGGGATCGACCTTCAGGCGACGCTCGAAAGCGGTCAGTCCTTTTGCTGGCACCGCGAGGACGGTCGAACGTACGAGCGTTCGGCGGTCTCCGGTGGGTCGGCGTGGTACACGACCGTGCTCCCGAGGGAGTTTTCCGGCGAACACGAAGTCGTCCGCGTGCGACAGACCGACGGTGGCTTGGAGTGGCAGG
>NZ_AOMD01000023.1:0-20622 GCF_000336915.1 Halococcus saccharolyticus DSM 5350
CTCTTCCGATCTATGGCTTTCGTTCATCTGTTCGGCCCAGATGCGGGTGGGGCGGATCCACGGGATGCAGCGCACGCTCGCGAGAGAGTTCGGTTCGGAAGTAGCGTTCGACGGCCAAACCTACCACGCCTTCCCGACGCCCGAACAGTTGGCCGACGCGACAGAGGCAGAACTCCGAAACTGTTCGCTCGGGTATCGTGCACCCTACGTCGAACGCACCGCCGAACTCGTCGCAAACGGCGAGGTATTACCTGAGAACGCTCGGGGACGCGAGTACGAGAACGCCCGCGAGTATCTGAAGCAGTTCATGGGCGTGGGCGACAAGGTGGCGGACTGCGTGCTCCTCTTTTCGCTCGGGTATCTCGAAGCCGTCCCACTCGACACATGGATCCAGACCGCGATCGCCGAACACTTTCCCGACTGTGATCGTGGCTCCTACACCGAAACCTCACGAGCCATTCGTCAGGCGTTCGGCGGCGAGTACGCTGGCTACGTCCAGACTCACGTGTTTCACTACCTGCGGGGCGGTGGCGACGTTCCCGACAACGCTTGATCGTCGAGCAACGTTCGCTGGTTCGACCCGGATCGGGGGACAGTTTTGTGTCCGGTGGCCGAACAGCCAGTCGTGACGGATCGAACCCGCGCACACGTGTTCGTCTCTGGGACTGTACAGGGCGTCTACTACCGTGCGAGCACCCGCGACGCCGCCCATGAACGGAGCGTCGACGGCTGGGTGCGAAACCTCGACGATGGCCGGGTCGAGGCGGTCTTCGAGGGCGAGGAGGACGCGGTCAAGGCGATGGTCGAGTGGTGTCACACGGGTAGCGACGCTGCCAGCGTCGAGGATGTCGAGGTCGAGTACGCCGATCCCGACGGCGAGTCGGGCTTCGAGATCCGGCGATAGCCCGCACGCTTAATCCATCGGCAGCCAACGAGTCGGTATGATAACGACAGACCGGATGGCCGCCGTCGACGCGAACGCCGCGGCGCTCGGCGTGCCGAGGAAACAGTTGATGGAGTCCAGCGGCAACGCAGTCGCGCGCGCCGTCCGCGATGTCGCGGAGCCAGGCGCGCGAGTTACGATCGTCGCCGGTCGGGGCAACAACGGCGGCGACGCGTTCGTTGCTGCTCGGTTCCTTGAGGCGTTCGAGGTTCGAGTACGCCTGCTCGGGCGGACCGAAGCGATCTCGACCGGGATCGCGCGCGAGAACTGGAATGCACTCCAGCAGAGTGAGTACGACGCCACGGAAGTACGGGATTCGCGCGCCCTCGATCTCGACGATCCCGACGTGGTGATCGACGCGATGCTCGGGACGGGCGTCACGGGTGCGCTCCGTGAGCCCGAGGCCACCGCCGCGGAGGCGATCAACACTACCGACGCGACCGTGGTCGCAGTTGACGTGCCCTCCGGCGTGGACGCCGACACCGGCGAGGCGGCGAGCGGCGCGGTCGATGCCGATCACGTCGTGACGTTCCACGACGAGAAACCAGGCCTCGCTGACCTCGACGCCGAGGTTCGCGTGGCGGACATCGGGATCCCGGCGGCCGCCGAGCGATTCGTCGGCCCTGGGGATCTCCGGACGACCGCGCGCGATCCTCACGCCGCAAAGGGCGATTCCGGCCGAGTGCTCGTGATCGGCGGCGGACCCTACACCGGCGCACCCGCGCTCGCGGCCGAGGCGTCGCTGCGCGCTGGCGCGGACCTCGCGTTCGTCTCGGTCCCACAGAAGGTCTTCGAGCCGATCGCGGGCTACGCCAAGGATCTCATCGTCCAGCCCTACGACGCCGACCGGCTCTCGCCCGATCAGGTCGGCAGCCTCGTCGAGACCGCGACCGACCACGACGACGTGGTGGTGCTCGGCCCGGGGCTCGGTACTGCCGACGAGACGCTCGAAGCGGTCGAGCAGTTCCTCGAGAAGTTCGACGGCCGGGCAGTGGTCGACGCCGACGCGCTCTCGGTGGTGCCCGAGATCGACACCGACGCCACGCTCGTTTGCACGCCGAACCGCCACGAGCTCGCCGAGATGGGTGGGCCGGACGTCGACGATCTCCGGAGCGCGACCGACGAGATCGCGTCGTTCGCGGGTGATCTCGGTCACGTCGTGCTGGCGAAGGCGAAAGACGACGTGGTCTCGGACGGCGAGACCACCCGAATCTGTCGGGCCGGCACGCCGGGGATGACCGTCGGCGGGACTGGCGACGTGCTCGCTGGACTCACGGCAGCCTTCCTCGCCACTCACGCTCCGCTCAATGCTGCCTGCATGGCTCCCTACGTCAACGGTCGGACCGCCGAGCGGCTCGCGCGCGGCGACGGGCTGCTCGCATCGGACCTGCTCGACGGCGTTTCCGGCACGCTTCGAGGCGAATACGATGACTGAAAGTGCGGAGGAGACCGATCGAGACACCGACGAATCCGAATCGGTCACTGAGAAGCTGACTCACACCACCGCCGGCGGTGAGGCGGCGATGGTCGACGTCGGCGACAAGCCCGACACCGCACGCCGGGCGGTCGCGCGCGGAACCATCCGGCTGCGCGGATCCACCGTCGAAGCGGTCCGTGCGGACGAGATCGGGAAGGGAGACGTGCTCGCTACTGCGCGGATCGGCGCGATTCAAGCGGTGAAACACACGTGGGAGACGATCCCGCTGTGTCACCAGATCCCGATCACGAACGTCGGGACCGACTTCGATCTCGACGACGAGACCATCACGCTCGAAGTCTCGGTCGAGACGACGGGAAAAACGGGCTGTGAGATGGAGGCACTCGAAGGCGTGACCACGGGACTGAACACGATCTGGGACATGACGAAAGCGGCCGAGAAGGACGAGGACGGCCAGTATCCCGAGACCGCGATCGAGGACGTGCGCGTGGTGGAGAAACGGAAGCAGAAGCTATGAGCCTCCACACTCCCCTCTGTGACGTCCTCGGGGTCGAGTACCCGATCGTTCAGGCCCCGATCGGGAGCGCGACCTGTCCCGCACTCGCCGCCGCAGTCGCGAACGCCGGCGGACTCGGCACCCTCGCGGTCACGTGGCGTGATGGGCCCGACGCTCGCTCCGCGATCCGGGAGACGCGCGAGCTGACCGACGCGCCGATCGGTGTCAACATCGTTCTCGACGAGCGCGCGAAGTCGATCGGCACCGACACTCACCTCGACGCCTGTCTCACCGAGGGCGTCGACGTGGTTTCGTTCTCGTTCGGCGAGGCGGCATCTTATGTCGACCGCGTTCACGACGCCGGTGCCATCGTCACGGAGACCGTCGGGAGCGCAGCCGAGGCCCGGGCAGCCGCCGAGACGGGCGTCGATATCGTCGTCGCACAGGGTTGGGAGGCCGGCGGCCACGTCCAGAGCGAGGTGGCCACGATGGCGCTGGTCCCGCGTGTGGCCGACGCGGTGCCGGTACCGGTGATCGCCGCAGGAGGTATCGCCGACGGGCGCGGCATCGCGGCGGCGTTCGCACTCGGTGCCGACGGTGTCTGGCTCGGCACGCGCTTTCTCGCCAGCGAGGAGGCGAACGTTCACGACGCGTACCGGACGCGTGTCGCCGAAACCGACGAGAACGAAACGCGGTACACCGAACTGTTCGATAAAGGCTGGCCGGAGATGGCCCACCGCGTCGTGCGGAACGAGACGGTCGAACGCTGGGAGGACGCCGATCGTCCCGCTCCCGGGCAGCGGCCTGGCGAGACCGACGTCGTCGCCGAAGGCGAAGAAGCCGAGCCGATCGAGCGCTACGACGAGGCGCTCGCCACGCCGGACGTGACTGGCGATATCGAGGCAATGGCGCTGTTCGCCGGTCAAAGTGCCGGTCTGACGAACGTGACTCGGCCAGCAGGGGAGATCGTCGCGGAACTCGCTACCGAAGCGGCGGCGAGGATAGAAACACTCACCGAACCCCTCGACACGTAGCGTTACTTGGCCCGACGCGATCCCCTACCGAGTGGAGCGATGTGTTCAGACCAGCGGTCGGATTTCGCTTTGGCCGTCGAGCACGAGTTGGATATCCGTGTCGAACTCGTCGATGAGCGCGCCGACGAACCGGTAGCTCTCGTTGGCCCGCAGTTCGAGAGTCCGTTGCCCGTCCAGACCACAACTAACGGCGGCACGAACACGGTCAGAGAACATCCGACCGTCTCGGCTTGCGAATGACGGTCGCGTATTCACGTACCGAACGCCCGAGCAACGAGTGCAATGGTCGGCACGATCGAACTCGATACGGCGACAGAGCTGATCGAAGCAGCCGAAGGGAAAGCCGAAGAGATCGGGGTGCCATCGGTGATCGCCGTCACGAACTCCGAAGGCAATCTCATCGCCCAGCACCGGATGGATGGTGCGTGGCTACCGAGCGTGAACATCTCCAGAAACAAGGCGTACACCGCTGCCGGATTGGAGATGCCGACGCACGAACTCGCCGAGGCGAGCGAACCCGGCGAATCACTCTACGGACTCCAGACCACGGACGAGGGGCGGATCGTGATCTTCGGCGGCGGGTTCCCGCTCGAACGCGGTGGCGAGATCGTCGGTGCGATCGGCTCCAGCGGCGGTCAAGTCGACGAGGACATGGAAGTCGCACGCGCCGGCATCGATCGGTTCGAAGAACTCGTTGAGTAGCCCCATTGCCGGGCCGGATCCCGACTCTCGAATGCCGGCCAAGACGACACGACGGCTACAAAATTATAGTGCCCCGTGCCATCAGTGTACATGATGACGAACGGTTCGAACGCTGGAACGATCCCGGTGACTGTCGTGAGCGGCCCCCTCGGGGCAGGCAAGACGACGCTACTTAACCGCGTCCTCGACGATCCCGGCGGCCGCGACGTCGCCGTGATCGTCAACGACATGGGCGAGGTCAACGTCGACGCCGACCGTCTCGCGCGCTCGGCGGAGGAGGGCGACGATCCCGGAATCGTCGATCTCTCGAACGGTTGTATCTGCTGTCGGCTTCAGGACGACCTCGTGACCGAGGCCACCCGGCTCGCCGAAACCCGATCGTTCGACGTCCTGCTGGTCGAATCGTCGGGCATTAGCGAGCCGATTCCGGTTGCGCGAACGTTTCTGGAGGGGGCCGAGGAGGGGGAGATCGATCCAACCGATCACTACCACCTCGATACGATGGTATCAGTACTCGACGCCTACGGGTTCTGGAAGGAGTTCGACGCGGGGGCGTCGCTGCCCGACGACGCCGAGCCCGACGCCGATCGCCCGCTCGCGGACGTGCTGATTCAGGCGATCGAGTTCTGTGACGTCCTGTTGTGCAACAAGTCCGATATGGTGCCCGACGAACAGCTCGACGAGATCGAGGCGACGATCCGGACGCTCCAATCGCGTGCCGAGATCGTCCGCACCACGTACGCCGACGTCGATCCGTCGCTGGTGCTCGACACCGGACGGTTCGACTTCACGGCAGCCACGCGCTCGGCCGGCTGGAAGCGCGCGCTCGCCGACGAGAACGGTGACGACGACCACAACAGCGACAGCCACGGCGGCCACGATCACGCCACCGACCGATCGGCGGCCGAAGAACACGGCGTCACTTCGTTCGTCTACACCCGCGAGCGACCGTTCCATCCCGAACGACTCGACGACTGGCTCGACACGTGGACCGGGAACGTGATCCGGGCGAAAGGGGTGTTCCAACTCGCCGGCCGCGAGGCCGTGATGGGGCTCGACCAGGCCGGACCAGCAGTCCAGGCCGGGCCGATCGGCGAGTGGGACGCCGAGGACGACCGACGGACCCGGCTCGTGTTCATCGGCAGCGATCTGGACGAAACCCGGATCGTCGAGGAACTCGACGACTGTCTGGTGAACGATACCGAACTCGGTAGTGATGAATCGTTCGACGACCCGTTTCCGTCGTGAGACCGACGACTACGGCGCGATCTGGTCGCGGAGTTCGTCCCACGATTCGTGGAACCCGTAGTTCGCGTCGCTGGTGGCGTTCCGGCTGGTAGCCTGGTACACGTCGTCGTATTCGAGCAGCGCCGTCCAGCCGTCGGTCATGAACGTGCAGTACTGACACATCGTCACTCACCACGGACTACTGCCGGGACGACAATACGTGTTTTGTCGCCCGGCCTTGATCGCGCCGCGTCGGTTGACGATCCGTACCTTCGACTGTTGTCACCGACCCCACGAACGGGGACGGGAAATCGTGGCTGTCGTGGTATCAGGGCTACGGTTCGAGCAGGACCTTGGTGACACCCTCCTCGCGGTCGTCGAAGCGCTGGTACATCTCGGGAGCCTCCTCGAGCCCCACGCGGTGGGAGACGACGAAACTCGGATCGGCACGTCCCTCGATGATCATGTCCCGGAGCTGTCTGTTGTACTCCTTGACGTTGCACTGACCGGTACCGAGTCGCTGACCCTTCTCGAAGAGCAGCCCGAAGTCGATCCCGAGCCGACCCTCGGCGGCCATCTCGTCGGGTGCGCCGGGGTCGTCGGGCACGTACAGACCGGGAATGCCGAGTTCGCCCGTCGGCTTTACCGTCCGGATGAGGTTGTTGAGGACGATCGCCGGGTTCTCCCGGGCAGGATCGTAGTCGTCGTCGGCCTCCTTGTCAGGATCGATCGCCTGGTAGCCGACGGCGTCGACGCCACGATCGACGCCCCCGCCGTGGTCGTCTTTGATCTGTTCGACCGGGTCGCTCTCCTCGAAGTTGATCGGGATCGCGTCGCAGTGCTCCTCGGCGAGATCGAGCCGGCTCGGCACGCGATCAACGGAGTAGATCTTCGAGGCCCCCTTGAGCTTGGCACTGTAGGCGGCCATCAGCCCGACGGGACCTGCCCCGTACACGGCGATCGACTCGCCCGGCTGGAGATTCGCGAGCTCGGTGCCGTGCCAGCCGGTCGGGAAGATGTCCGCGAGCAGCGAGAACGAGTCCTCGTGTTCGTCTCCGTCGGGGAGCTGGAGTGCGTTGAAGTCCGCATACGGAATGCGGAGCTTCTCGGCCTGTCCCCCTTTGTACGGCCCCATCGCGACGTAGCCGTACGCACCGCCGGCGAACCCCGGATTCACGTTCGTACAGAACCCGGTGTAGCCGTTCTCACAGTTCTCACAGAATCCACAGGCGACGTTGAACGGCGCGACGACACGGTCGCCCTCCTCGAGGTCGCTGACGCCCTCGCCGACTTCGGTCACGATCCCCATGTTCTCGTGGCCGAAGACGATCCCCGGTTCCGCGGCGGTCCGGCCCTCGTACATGTGGAGGTCGGATCCACAGATACACGTCGTCGTGATGTCGATTAGCACGTCGTTCGGGTGTTCGATCTCCGGCTCGTCGACTTCTTCGACCGCTACGTCGTGGTCGCCCTGAAACACGACTGCGTCCATTGACATTTGGTAGCTCCTCCCACTCGGTAAACGATTAGGTGATCCTTAATTCTTTACCCTGTTCAATGACGAGGGTGTAGAGAAAATCCGGCTCCAAGACCGAAGGTCCGAGCGAAGCGAACGGGGACTCAATCCTCGTTCGCGAGACACGCCTCGTTGCAGAAGTGTTTCGTCCGGACTTCGTCGTCCTCGATCCGGGTCACCACGCGGTGGTCGGGTTCGTCAACGATCGGTTCGTCGCAGGTCGCACACGTCGGCGCGGTCTCGGCGGTGGTGTCGCCGACGTTGGACGTTGGATCGATCATGCTGGCCATCGATCGGCCGCCGGGATAAATGCAGTCGCTCCGGCGATTATCGATCGCGCGAGACCCACTCGTTCGGCTCGGTGCGTGCGCCTGGTGAGAGCACCACACCGGGCGAGAGCGACGTCTCGATCCCGGTCTTCGCGCCGTCGCCGACCACCACACCGTACTTCCGCCGACCCGTCGAGACGCGCTCTCCCTTCACGGTCTGTTCGACGGGCTCGTCGTCGTGGCGGAGGTTCGCGACGGTCGTGCCCGCCCCGAAGTTGACGTCGCGGCCGAGCAGGCTGTCGCCGACGTACGAGAGATGTGGGACGTTCGTCTCGCGCATGATCACGCTGTTTTTGATCTCGACCGCGTGGCCGACCTCGCTGTCCTCGCCGAGCAGGGTCGCCCCGCGGACGTAGGCGTTCGGGCCGACGTGTGCGCCCGAGCGGACTAAAACAGGGCCCTCGATCACAACGCCTGGCTCGATCGCCGCGCCCTCCTCGACTACGACCGGTCCTCGGAGGTCGGCGTCGTCGCTCACGTCGCCTCGAACTTCCCTGTCGAGCTCGGTGAGCTTCCACTCGTTGGCTTCGAGGAGTTCCCACGGTCGACCGACGCCCATCCACCGGTCAAGTTCGGTGTAGGAGACCTCGTATTCGGCGAACACCCGATCGAGCACGTCGGTGAGTTCGTACTCGCCGCGTTCGCTCTGCTCGACGTCGAGCCATTCGCGTGCCTCGCTGGGGAGCACACACGCGCCGGCGCTCACGAGGTTCGTTTCGGGACTGGCGGGCTTCTCGGTGACGCCCACAACGCGATCGCCGTCGGTGTCGAGCACCCCGTAGTTCGAGGGATTTTCGGCGCGGTAAGCGGTGATGCCGGGGCCGGCGGCGAACAGTGCCTCGATGCTCGCCTGATCGTAGAGGTCGTCACCGTAGAGCACCGCGAACCGCCCGTCGAGATGTTCGTGTGCCGTCCGGACGGCGTGAGCAGTGCCGAGCTGTTCGTCCTGGGTGGCGTACTTGACGGGAACACCACGGTATTCCTCGCCGAAGTACTCGCGAACGACGTCGGCCTCGTAGCCGACCACGAGGATCAGTTCGTCGGTGCCAGCTTCGATCGCGGCGTCGGCGGTGTGGGCACACAGCGGGCGATCGGCGACGGGGAGCATGGGTTTCGGGAGCCCGGCCGTCAGTGGGCGCATCCGCGTGCCTTCGCCGGCCGCGAGGAGGACTGTCTGCATACCGGGGCCGACTCGCCGGCGTGAAATAGTCCTACCGCTCCCGATCGTGACCGGGCAGCGTGAAAGTCCCTTCTGAGGCTACCACTGGGTGAGCGCGCCGGAGCCGTGCGAGTACGAGAGCACACCGAGGAAGGTCGCGACGCCGGCGAACGCCACTGTTCCGCCGACGAAGAAGACCGACGCCATCCCGACCTGCGCCATCAACACCCCGCCGAGCAACGGGGCCAGAATCGAACCGGGCCGCCAGACGAGCTCGCGGATGCCGAAACTGCTCGCCACGCCGCCGTCGTCGGTGCCCTCGTCGGCGAACAGCGCCATACTCGCAGGCTCACGGATGCTGTCGGCGACCCCGAGCAAGCCGTTGCAGATCACGAGCGGGACGAACGCTGATGGAGTCACGCCGAGGACGGGGAGCGTCGCGGGCAGCGAGAGCCACGCGGCGATCGTCGGTGTGAACGGCACCGCGAGCGCGACCAGTCCATACAATCCGCCGCCGACGAAGACGAACAGCGCGCGGCCGAACCGATCGGAGAGCCGGCCGGTGAACGGCTGACAGAGCATGTTGGTGAACTTCTCGGCCGCGACCACGGTGCCGACGGCGATCGACACCATCCCGAGACCGCCGCTCGCAGCCGTGACGCCAGCGTAGATCGGCACCCATGTCCGGACGAGTGTGACCGCGACCGCGTACTGGGCACGGAAGCTCGACAGCGTCAGCAGTCGGCGGTTGAGCGCGAGATCGGTGAAGGGGAACCCCTCAATCCGGGTCTCATCGGGCGCGACGAACGCCACGACCCCCACGCCCGCGACGACGAGCAATCCGGTGACGACGGCGTACACCGCGCCGAACCCGGCGGCGGAGTAGAGTGCTCCCGCGCCGAGGCTACCCGCGATCCCGGCGGCGAAGCGTGCGGCGTTCGCCTTCCCGATATGGTTGGCGCGGGTCTCCTTGGTCGCGAGTTCGCCGACCAAGGCGAGCCCCATCAAGCTCGTCGCGGTGACGGTGATTCCCTGGGCCGCCCGCGCGAGGACGAATCCGGCGCTCGACGCCACGAACGTGAAGCCGAGATACACCGCGATCCCGATTCCGAGCCCGCCGAGGAGCACGTACCGCTTGTCGTACCGATCGCCCGCCCACGCGAGCGGGACGACTGCGAGGGTCTGGGCAAGGGTGAACGCCGTAGTGAACAGGCCGACGACCAGCCCCGACGGGTCGTAAAGGGTGATGTACTCGGGCAGCAGCGTGACGAGCGTGACGAACCCGAACCCACCGGCGAAACGGGTGAGATAGAGCGGGTAGAACTGGAGGGCGTGGCGATCCACGCCGAATCGAACCCCGAGCCGGCAAAGCCCGTTTCGGTTCGGCCCCCGCCCACCGACAGCGTTTTTCGCTCGCCACTCCCGTCTCAGGTGTGGCGGAGTTACGTGGGCCGATCGTCGATGTCGGCGAAACACGGAGCGTGAGTACCCAGTACGGCGAGCGCGATCTCGCGGAGGTCACGCTCCGGCCCGAGCGGGGCCAGGCCGAACCCGTGACGCTCACCCTGTGGGGAAAGTGGAGCGAGACCGCCGAATACACCCAGACAGGAATGGAGGTGCTCGCACTCGGCGTCGAGCGCGAGGAGTTCAGGGGCGAGATCCAGTACGCGACTGCGGGCGACTCACGGATCGTGATCGAGCCGGACTACCTCGTGAACGTCACCGACGTCCGGTCGTGGGTCCAGTGTCCCCGGATGCACTACCTCAACACGCTGTCGGGTGTTCCACTCAACTACCCCGTCGTGAAGGGGACGGTCGTCCACGAGGTCTTTTCCGATCTCCTCCGTGGCGGCGAGGTCGAGGCGGCGATCGACGACCGCGTGGCGGAGGTCGGTCTCGACCTGGGACTGCTCGATCGTGACGCCGACGAAGTGAGGAAAGACGTTAGCGATCACGCCCGGGCGATCGACGGCTGGCTGAGCCAGGGTACCCTTGAGGGGGGCGACGAGTGGCGATCAGAGCAGACCTTGATCTCCGAGCGGTACGGGCTGAAGGGGCGGGCCGACGCCGTCCGACGGGGCGCGCCGGTCGAGCTCAAAACTGGAAAAAACACGAACAGCGAACCCCGGTTTCAGGACAAGGTTCAGGTCGCGTGTTACGCTCTGCTGCTAGACGAACGGGGCGAGCCACCTGACACCGGGACACTCCTCTACACCAAAAACGCCGCACTCGATCGCAACGAGGAGAGCGGCGACCTCTCGCCGGCAAAGGATTTCTCGCTGAACGAGGGTCTGCTCGATTACGTCCTCCGCGAGCGCAACCACCTCGCCGCGATGGCGGTTGCGGGCGAGATTCCGACGGGCTACGAGGCGAACGCGACCTGTAACTACTGTTTCGAGCAAGACACCTGCATGGTCGTCTCGGGGCGGCTCGATCAGGAATCGAAGGCCGGACGGATCGGCGAGGCGATTCCCGAAGAAGAGCGCAACTACTTCGAGCGATTTTACCGTGCGATCGAGGCCGAGCGCGGGGCGGTCCACGACGAGTACGCGAAGCTCTGGACCCAGACCGCGACCGAGCGTGCCGACGCCGACCGCGCGCTGATCGATCTCGAACCAGTCGGAAAGAAGGAAGTCGACGGTCGGTGGGAGCTCCGCGCGAGGTGTTCGGATCCCGTTTCGAAGATCCGCGAGGGCGACGTGGTGCTCGCCAGCGACGGCCACCCCGTGCGGGGCAACGCCGAGATGGCGCGCGTCGTTTCGATGGGCGAGGAGATCGTCGTCACGGCCGACGAGCCGGTGGAACTCCGTCGGCTCGACGTCTACCCCTCCGAGATCGGGGCCGACCGGATGCTGACCGCGCTCCACGACGCGCTGCTCGCGGGCGACGAGGATCAAAAGGATGTCCTCATCGACCGGCGCGACCCCGTGTTTCGGGACGTCGAGGAGACGTTCATCGACAACAACCCGGCCCAGGATCGCGCGGTGCGTCGCGCGGTCGGGGCCGACGACTGCGCGCTGATCCACGGGCCGCCAGGCACCGGCAAAACCTACACCATCGCGCGCACGGTCCGAGCGCTGGTCGAGCGCGGTGAGCGCGTGCTGCTCTCGGCCTTCACCAACCGCGCGGTCGACAACGCGCTCGACGCGCTCCGCGACCAGGGGTACGACGAGTTCGTTCGCGTCGGTACCGAACACGGCGTGCGCGAGGACATCCAGGAGTACCGGTTGGAGTCCCGCGGCGACCCCGACGAACGTGCGGCCGAACTCCGCGAAGCCTCAGTGGTGGCGGCGACGACCGCGAGCTGCGGCTCGCGGATCATGCGTGAGGGGTCGTTCGACGTCGCGGTAATCGACGAGGCTTCCCAGCTCACCGAGCCCGCAACCCTCGCGGCGGTCGCGCTCGCGGATCGATTCGTCCTCGTCGGTGATCACCAGCAGCTCCCGCCGGTGGTCCAGTCCGCCGACGCCGCCGGGACTGTCGAAACCACCGAACACGGCGACGACTCGGCCGATGACGGGACCACCGGAGCCACGACCGCGACCGACGGATCGGGCGTGGTCGCCAGCGGGACGGCGAACGGAACGAGCCGAACGGCAGGGGATGTCGCCGACCTCTCGCGGTCGCTGTTCGAGCGGCTGATCGAGACCCACCCCGAGGCGGCGGTGTTACTCGATACCCAGTACCGGATGGCTCAGCGGATTCAGGCGTTTTCCTCCAACGAGTTCTACGACGGCCGACTCAGACCCGCCTCGCCCGACATCGCCGCCCAGCACGTTGCCGATCTCCCGGAAGTCACGAGCGACGCGCTCCCCGATCGTCTCCAGGAACGCGTCTCGTTCGTCGATCCCGACGGCACGGCCCGCGGCAACACCAACCCGGCGGAGGTCACGGCGGTCGCCGAGATCGTCGAGGCGTACGCGGCGGCGGGCGTCGCGCGCGAAGACATCGGCGTGATCGCGCCGTTTCGCGCCCAGGCCGCCGCGATCCGGCGGGAGCTACCAGCGGTGACCGTCGATACCGTCGATCGGTTTCAGGGCTCCGCGAAGGAGGTCATCGTCGTCTCGTTCGTCGCCACGGGCGACCTCGACTCGCCGATCTTCGAGGACTTCCGACGAGTGAACGTCGCACTCACCCGGGCGAAGAAGGCGCTCGTTCTCGTCGGCGACCGAGACGCGCTCGCGACCGACGAGCGCTACGCACGAATGGTCGAGTGGGCCGAGTAGCCCGCAGTGCCGACGGGCGGTAGTGTTTTGACACCGGCGTGTGAAGGTAATGCATGGCAGACACCGGCTCGACGAACGTCGACGATCGTGCGAGCGACGAATCCGACGACGCGTTCACTCTCGTGGACGAATCGCCGACCGACGCCGCCGGCGATCTCGTCGGGATCTTCAAGGACGGGGTGATCGGCGCGATCGCCGGTGCGGCCGGCACCGTGATGTTGTCGGCGGTGTTGTTCGTCGCGCTCAACCTCGGTTGGTTCGACAGTAACGCCTTCGGCGGGCTCGCGGCGCTCATCGGGTTGGGTTCTGACAACCTCGTTGGCTACGTCATCTTCTTCGGCGGCGGGATGACGACGTGGCCGCTGCTGTTCGTCTCGGTCCAGGAGTATCTCCCCGGCCCCACGCTCGCGTTTCGGGGGGTCTCGTTCGCGACGATCACGTGGACGGGGTTCGTCGGGGCCTTCTACACTGGCCAGTCCGGTCTCGCGCTCGCTGGCTACGTCGTCTGTAGCCTCGTCGCCCACTGGGCGTACGGGTTCACCCTCGGATCGGTGTTCGCGTACTTCCTCGAACGCGTCGACACGCGGATCGGCGGCCGGCCGCGGGTCGCGTGACGCGACCTGCGGTTCGTCCGTCGGGTTCGTCCACTCGACTCACGCTTCGCCGACCCGTTCGCAGTCGTCGGGAGCGACGACGGCCGACCACCGAAACCTCCATATCGGGGTTAGCAGTACTCCGAACGTGACGGCGAAGAAAGGGGTGCCGATGGTGTTTCTCGCCGCGGTCGGGTTCGGCACGATCGGGATCTTCGGCAAGCTCGCGACGGCGGCCGGTCTCAACAACGCGACGCTTCTCACTGTTCGGTTCGCGGCCGCGACGGCGCTTCTCGTGGGGTATCTCGTGGTTCGCGATCACGCTCCTCGTCCGAACCGGCGGCAGTTCGCGACGATGGCCGGGCTCGGGATCCCGTATGCGGTGCTGACCGGCGCGTTCTTCTGGGGACTCGTCTACATCCCGGCGGGACTCGCGACCATCACGCTCTACACGTATCCCGTGTACGTCTACGCCGTCTCCACGGTGGCACTCGACGAATCACTGACTCCGCTGAAGGGCGTCGCACTCGTCCTCGCGCTGTCCGGGGTCGTACTCATCGTCGGGCTCGACACCGCCGGCGTCGATCCGGTCGGCCTCGCGCTCGTGTCGATCGCGGCGATCGGGTACGCCGCCTACACCACGGGGAGTCGTCTCGCTGTCGACGACATGAACGCCGATCAGCTCGCGACGGGCGCGATCGCCACCACCGGCGTGTGCATGTTCACGTACGGTGTCGCCACGGGCAGGCTGTTCGTCCCCACCACGGTCGAGCAGTGGGCGATCATCGCCGGGCTCGCGATCGTCGGCACGGTGGCTCCGATCTTGCTGTTCGTCAACGGGCTTCGATACGTGGAGGCGAGCCGGGCGAGCGTCGTCACCACCGCCGAACCGGTCGTGACCGTCGTCCTCGGCGTGATAGTGCTCGGGGAACGCCTCTCGCCCGGTATCCTCGTCGGCGGCACGCTGGTCCTGGTGGGCGTTCTGCTCATCGAGCGCGAGACCCCGGACGGACGACCGGCAGCGCCCTCCGGAGAGGACTGAGACCGACAGCTGAACGGATCACAGCGAACGGAGGCTTCTTGGCACACAGAACCCTGATAGTCGTTTTTCGTCGTCCGCTCCGGCTGCTCAGTCGTCGGCCAGCACGTCCTCGCTGTCTTCGATCTCGTCGAGCACGCGCTGGTGGAACTCTTGGAGCACGGCGCTCTCGTCCTCGGCGAGCACGACGTCGCTCGCAAGTAGCGTCGCCAGCCCGAACGCCATCGGCGTCGGTGAGTCGACCCGCTCGACCGTGACCGCGATCTCGCCAGCCTGAACGGCCGCGAGCACGTCCTCGATCGCCGCAACCGCGAGTTTGTCCTCCAACAGTTCGCGGTAGGTCTCTTCGAGCACTGCGAACTCCTCTAAATCCTCGACGTAGCCGAGCAGCATCTCGCTCGACACTTGCTGCTGGCTCGCGGATTTCTCGTAGCCCTTGTACCGCTTCAGAATGGTGAGCGCACGCGTCGCGTTGATTCTGAAGTATCGCTTCAACAGATCGGTCCCGTCGAGGCTCGCCCGGAGATCGCGGCGCACGTCGCTTGGTTCGATGTCACGAAGTAGTCCCACGAAATCGACTTTCCGATTGAGCGGGAGTCCGAGACTGAACCCGTTGTCCGCGACCGCCACGGTGACGTTCGCGTTCGTCGCTTCCGCACACCGGTGGGCGAGCACGCGCGAGAGGCCGTCGTTGAAGCGTCTCCCATAGTTCGAGTGGACGTGATATCGACGAACCCGCTCGTTGTGGTCGAGTTCGGTCTCGATCGCGAGTCGCGAGCGAGTGCTCACGCTCGCCTGGCCAGCGTAGCGCACCTGCTCGTCGAAGGTGCGCGTGATCGCCCGGACGGCGTTCTCGTCGAGCGGGAACTCGCGAAGCCACGACCGGACGCCGGCCACGCCCCGACTGTCGAGGCGATCGAGGAGTTCACCCTGAAAGTCGAGGATCGCCCGGCCGAGGTCGTATGAGAGGGGGAGGCGCTCGGCGAACCACGACGGCACCGTGGGCCGTGCGCCAGTCGAATCGACGTACACCTTCGATCCTCGTCGGTAGCGGTACTCGTACCGACGCCCGCCGAGCACGAACACGTCGCCGGTGTCGAGGGTGTCGAGGTAGTTCTCGTCGAGTTGGCCCACCCACTCGTCGCCGCCCCGGACGAGGACATCACACGAGAAGCTGTCGGGGATCGTCCCGATGTTGGTCATGTAGATCACCCGCGCGAGCCGGCCGCGTTTGCCGATCAGGGGCTCGCCGACGGGAAAGTCGGGGTAGTGATGCTCGCCGTCCGGCGGGTCGTTCGTATCGCACCAGACCTTCGCGTAGACGTTGCGATCCTCCATGCCGGCGTAGCCGGCGGTGAGGTAGCGCATGAGGATCTCCCACTCCTCGTCGGTGTAGTTTCGATACGGGTACGCGCGCCCGAGAATTTCTCGAATCTCGTCTTCGGGTCGCGGTCCGGCGATCGCCATCCCGTACACCTGCTGGGCCGCGACGTCGTGGGCGCGCTCGGGGACGAACACCCGGTCGACGAAGTTCCGCTCGGCCTTCCGGAGCATCACGGCACACTCGACGAGTTCGTCGCGATCGAGCGCGAACACCCGTCCCTTGACCTCGCGGCCGAGCCGGTGGCCCGCGCGACCGACGCGCTGGAGGAGGGCGGCGACCGACTTCGGCGACCCGACCTGAACCACGAGATCGACGTGGGGCATGTCGATGCCGAGTTCGAGGCTGGTGGAGGTCGTGACCACCGAGAGGTCGCCGGCCTTCAACCCCTCCTCGACCGCCTGCCGTCGGTCGGCCGACAGGCTGCCGTGGTGACAGCCCGAATCCGACTCGTCGTAGCCGTACTCCTCGCGGAGGGTGTGAAGAACCCGCTCAGCCCCCGAGCGGGTGTTGGTAAACACGAGCGTGTTGGTGTGCTCGTCGATCAGTCCGTCGAGCGCGTCGTAAAAGCGGCCCTGGACCTCGCCGCGGGGGGTGTCGATGAGATCGTCGGTCGGACACCGGAGTTCGAGGTCGAACTCCCTCGCGAACCGCGCGTCGACGATCTCGTATGCGCGGCTCTCGCCCCCGGGCTCGGCTCGTCCCACGAGGAACTCTGCGATGGTGTCGAGCGGTTCGACGGTTGCGGAGCAGCCGATCCGCGTCGGCGATTCCTCGGTAAGGGCTTCGAGGCGTTCGAGCGAGACCGCGAGGTGTGTTCCACGCTTTCCCCCCGCGATGCTGTGAATCTCGTCGACGATCACGTACTCCACAGTCGAGAGCTTGTCCCGGAACTTCGGCGCGTTGAGCAGGATGGCGAGCGTCTCCGGGGTGGTGTTCAGGATGTGTGGCGTCTCGTCGAGCATCCGCTGGCGGTCAGCACTGCTGGTGTCGCCGTGACGGATCGCGTGGCGCACCTCCACGTCCTCGCCGCGGGCTTCGAGCCGCTTGGTGATCGCCGAAAGCGGCACGCCGAGATTGCGGTGGATGTCGTTGGCGAGCGACTTCAGGGGCGAGACGTACAGACAGTAGACCGAGTTGTCGAGGCCGTCGCCGTTTGTTTCCTCTTCTCCGGCAGCGCGCTCGCGCCGGAACAGGTCGTCGAGGATCGCGGTGAAGCTCGCGAGTGTCTTGCCCGATCCCGTGGGCGCGCAGACGAGCGCGTTCCGGCCCTCGCGGATGTGGGGGATCGCTTCCTTCTGTGGCGGCGTGAAGAATCCCCCGTTCTCGGGAACGAACGCGCCGAACTGTTCGACCCACCACTCCCGAACGACGGGATCGAGCGAAGCGAGCACGTCGCCGTCGGTGATCTCGACCGTCGTGGGATCGAAATCGACGTCGGCCTCGGCCAACAGCTCGCGCCCGTCCATCGACTCCCCCTCGAACCCGCGACGGGAAGTGGGTTCGGCCACCGGAGCGAAAGTGAACGCCCTCCCGATTGTGGGTGGCCGTCAGTTGCGGTCGCGCTCGACGATCGTCCCGTCGGCCCCGACCGCGACATCCGGACGGCCTCGCCTGGCAGCGCCGACGAGGATTCCTCGAAGATCGGCGTCGGTCGGCGTCTCGACCGCCTCCCACCCGCCGTCGGCGTGCTCGAAGACATCCCCAGCATCGCCGGCCGCGAGACCCGTTTCGTCCGTGAGGTCGATGGCCCGGAGCGCGGTTTCTCCGGCGCGAAGCGTCGTCCAGACCGAGCCGTCGTAGCGAAACACCGTGCCGTCGCCGCCAGCCACAACGAGTTCGGCGTCGGTGGCCGCGAGCGCGGCGAAATCGGTGTTCGCGTCCTCGATCCCGATCGTCTCGTAGCTCGCGCCGCCGTCGGTCGTGGCGTAGACGCCCTGGCTGCTGTCGCAGGCGTACCCGACATCGGTATCGAACGCGAGATCGGTGATGCTGGAGCCGCTGCCTGGTTTGTGAATCTCACCCCAGTCAACATCGCCATCGTCGTACGTCCCCCGGAGGACCTCACCCGAGCCGTTCGCGAGGTGGACGTGCTCCTCGCCGGTCGAGTCGACGATCGCGATGGCGGTCCACGTGCTCGTCTGGTCCTCCGGAGCCGAGTGGTCGGTGAGGTGACTTTCCTCGACGTCGTAGCGCCCGAGCGCGCCGCCGTCGCCCGCGAACCAGATCGCGCGGCCATCGTCGGTCGCATCGACGTCGCGGAGCGACTGGTCGTCGGCGCTCGGGCCGTGTTCGAGCACAATCTCCCAGCCATCGGCCCCGCGGGCGAGCACGACACCGTTTTCGCCGACCACGAACACACCGTCGTGGGTCGCGACGACGCCGGTGAGGGGTTCGTCGGTCGGAGTCTCGACTGTGGTCCAACCGTCTTCGTCCCCGGTCGCATCGGCCGCGCCGATGTCGTCGGCGAGACTCCCCGAGTCGGAGGACGTTTCGTCGGGACCCAACCCTGAGTCGGTGGAATCGGCTTCGGCGGCGTCAGCAGGATCGGTCTCGGCAGGGTCGGTCCCGGAAGAATCGGCCGTGGTAGGATCGCTGACGTCGGCGTTCGCATCGGCTCCGGTCTGAGTTGTCGCGGAGTCGGCATCGGCGCTGCCGCGCTGGTCGGCCGACTCGTCTTCGGTGGCGGCTTCCGGGGACTCGGAGGGGCGATCGTGTTCGGGTTCGTTCCCGTCGGCTGCTCCGTCGGTGGATTCATCGTCGACAACCGAGGGGACGCGCTCTCCCTCGCCGGTGAGATACAGAAAGATCGGTGGGAGGACGTAGACCGCGATCGCCAGCAGGATGAACGCCCGATTGCCCGTGTAGCTGGCGATCAGACCGAAGGCTGTGAGCGCCGCTGCGCTCGCCCCATGGACACCAGAACGGGCGTACTCCCGGTAGTACGCGAAAAAGCCGCGGGACTCGGCCGACGAAGCACTCATTGCCGAACGATGGGCCGGTGACGCTCATGAGGGTTCGGCTTGAAAACGACGACCCGTGGCCGGCGAACAACGCTTTTCACCGCCCCTCCCCCGGTTTCGCCATGCGCGTGACCTTCCTCGGAACCGGCGCGGCGATGCCGACCGGCCGACGGGTGCAAACCGGACTTCTCGTCGAATGTGATGACGACCGTGTGCTCGTCGACTGTGGCAGCGGCGTTCTCAACGCGCTCGCACGGACCGACGCGGGCTACGAGGGCGTTTCGACTGTGCTGTTGACTCACCACCACCTCGATCACGTCGCCGACCTCCTGCCTCTGATGAAAGCCCGGTGGCTCGCTGGCGAGGAACACCTCGAAGTCGTCGGCCCGCAGGGAACTAAGGAACTCCTCGACGGTTTGCTCTCGGTCCACGAGTACATGGACGGTCGGATCGATCTCCGGGTGCGCGAGATCGGCCCCGAGTCGTTCTCGCTCGCGGGATTTTCGGTCGACGCGACCGAGACGCGCCACTCGATGTACTGTCTCGCCTACCGCTTCACGCACGAAGAGGGGGACGATGGCGAGAGCGCGGAGGACGGCGACCCGCCGGCCTTCACGTTCGGTGCCGACAGCGAGGCGTTCGAGGGACTCGCGAACTTCGCCGACGGCTCCGCGGTGCTCGCCCACGACTGCTCGTTCCCCGACGAGGTGGACGTGTCGAACCACCCGACGCCGAGCCAGCTGGGCGAGACGCTCGCCGACTCGGGGGCCGAACTCGGGCGGGTCTACCTCACTCACCTCTATCCACACACCGAGGGTCGCCACGAGGAGATGCTCGAATCGATCGGGGAACGCTACGACGACGACGTTCGGTTCGCGCGCGACGGGCTGACCGTCGAGATCGAGTAGAGCAAAGCTCACTCCAGACGATATCGCAACAGCGCCGCGATCCCGCCCAGCGCAGCCAGCTGGTCGCCGGGTGCGAACTCGCTCGAAAAGACAGTAACGGAACCGCCCTGCTGTTCGACCGATTCAATGACGTCGTTTACGTCGATCGTCCACTCGCCCTCACCAGCGCGCTCCTCGCGGAGGCGATCGTCGAGCACCAGCAGTTCCTCGACCGCGCCGTACTCCGTGGCTTCGGCGACCGCCTCGATTCCGTACGTGGCCGCACCGTCCTGGGCGATCCGGGTGGTGAGTTCGTCGATGTATTCGGCTTCCTCCGTGATCCGTGTCTCGGCCTGAACGTCCTCGACCGCACCGCGTTTCAGCACCTCGTGAACGCCGCGGTCGCCGATCGCGCTGGTGTCGACGGTCGCACCGAACTTGGCGGCGACCTCCGGACTGTTCTCCTCGATGTACTTTCGGGCGTCCTCCTTCGTGAAGCCAGGCCCTGCGAGCAGGATAGCGTCGACGTCGATATGTGAGAGTACGCTCGCGAGCTCTCCAAATAGTTCAGAACGTTCGCGGGCGTACTCGCCCTTTCCGGTGGGACCAGTAAAGGAGGCGTACTCCTCGGCCCCGTACTGCGCGACGGTGTGTCCCTGTCTCTTATACACATCTCTGAGCGGGCTGGC
>NZ_AOMD01000023.1:20628-52340 GCF_000336915.1 Halococcus saccharolyticus DSM 5350
GATGTGTATAAGAGACAGGTGTGGTGGTGACCGACCTGGTCCTCGCGGGAGGCCGACTCGATGGTGCCGGACACGCGGAGTCGGTTGGCGAACTTGTGGAACTCGCTCTCGTCGACGGTAATGGTTACCGACATGGGCTCGCGCTCGCCGCCGGTGTCGCGCATGCGGTCGTCGTCGCGCTGGATGCGCCGCGTGGTGTCGCCCGAGACGAGGTCACCAGGTTCGAGCACGTAGGAGAGATGCCAGAGGTCGTCGAGGCTCTCGGGCACGAGCGTCCAGCGCTCGCGCTCGCCCTCGACGCGGGTACGGCCGTCGATGCGCATAGTAGGAACGAGCGCTCGGAGGGTAAGTGCGCTGTCGTTCGTTGGGCTGGCGTCCAATCCAGCCGAAAAAAAGCGTTCGGAAGTGAGCCGCAGTGCTCAGACGGCGGGCTGTTCGTCGGTGCTCTCGCGAGTCTCGACGGGCCGGAGGTTCCTCCATGTGCGGCCGATGACGTAGTACGCCGCTACCGAGGCGTAGAAGGACACGAACAGGCCCGGTACCGCGCCGAGGATCGGGATCACGGCGTTGAGCGCCCCGGCGATGATCCCGCCGCCGACGATCACGCCGAGTGCGAGGAGCCAGCCAGTCGCGTACGCCCCGCTGAACAGGATCGGGCGAAGCGTGCCGAAGTCGAACCCGGCGGCGAGCGTTCCGCGCTCGGCGAAGTTCACGGTCGCGGCGGGGATGACGTACCACGCCGCGAGCCCGAGGACGAACGTGATCGCGAGACCCACGAGGAGGCCGAGGACGCCCGCACCGACTGCGGCCGATCCACCGTCGACGGAGCCGCCGGTGGCGATGGCGACCGCCGAGCCGCCGATCAGCACCGCACCGACGACGAACGGAACGAACCCGTAGACGATCGCGATGACGGTGGCTTTCAGCCCCTCGATGCCCATCCGTCCCCAGTCGTCGAAGACCGGTGCGGTTTCGTCACCCGCGGCAGTCCGACGGAGAACCCGAACGAGATACCCGTTCACGAAGAAAACGGGGATCAGGAGGAAGCCGAACACGGACAGCAGTCCGCCGATGAGTACGGTTACGAGTGCGTCGTCGCTGTTTCTGAGGTAGTTGAGTGCGTCGCTGATCATAGTATCTCCGAGACCGCTACTCGCCGCTGGCGGTGCAATCTCTGTCGCTTAATACGACCGATGAGGAGATATAGTTATCGGTGGTTTCAGCAACTGAGGCTGCCAGTTGTTCCAGTTGAGGATGACGGGTCGGATGGCAAAGACGAAACAAGAGTTATACCGACGCGAACTGATTCACGAGTGACAGCCGATGGACGGCACAACGAATGCGGGTGGCGATCGCTCGCTCGCGCCGGACGGGGGTGATTCGCACATCGATACAGGGGAGTCGACCCTCGAAGTGGACGCAACGGACGGCCGACAGGAGCCGATCCCGAGCGAACGATCGAGCGGTTCGGCGGCGAAACAGCCCCTCGATTCGGACGAGGTTTACTGTTGGAGCTGTGGTGTCCCGATCAAATCGGCCGCAGAGATCTGCCCGAAGTGTGGCGTCAGACAGCGCCCACCGCCGTCGACGGGCCAGGAGAAAAGTCCCGGTCTCGCAGCGCTCGCCTCGGCGGTCTGGACTGGAGCCGGCCAGATCTACAACGGCGAGGTCGGCAAGGGTATCGCGCTGATGGTACTCATGTTCTTCTCCGCGCTCGCAACGCTCGTGCTGATCGGTCTCATCACGACGCCGCTTATCTGGGGGTACAGCATCTACGACGCATACCGTACCGCGGAGCAAACCAACCAGAAATCAACCCGGCCAACCAATGAGTTCTGAACGCGAACGGAGTCCCGACGAGGTGTTCTGTCGCCACTGCGGTGAGGCGATCAAGATGCGTGCCGAGGTCTGTCCGCACTGTGGCGTCCGAAACGAGCAGTACAACCGCTCGGTGGGCGAAACGAGCGACTCGGCCGGCGGGTTCGGGGGATCGACGGGTTCGATAAGCGATTCAACCAGCGGCACCGGTCTGGAGTCGAACGTCGCGGCCGCACTCTCGTACGCCCTCGGGTTCGTTTCCGGGATCGCGGTTTACGTGCTCGAAGACGACGACAGCTATGTCCGATTCCACGCCGCCCAGAGTATCGTGGTCTTCGGCGCACTCGCCATGGCGAGTGTCGTGGTCGGCGCGGTGTTCGCCGCCGTCAGTTCGATCGCGGGACTGTTGAGTGGGCTCATCTCACTGGCAACGCTCGGCCTCTGGGTGTTTCTGATGGTCACTGCGTATCAGGGCGAAACTCGCCGGATCCCGGTCGCGGCCGACGTCGCTGACGAACTCCTTGCCGGTTCGGGTGGGACACGTCAAGCGCCATCGGACAGTCAGTCCGGGAAGAGAACGGAAACAGCAACAGAGACGGACGCACTGGCGGCACTTCGACAGCGCTACGCCCGTGGGGAGATCGGTGAGGCGGAGTTCGAACGCCGGCTCGAACGCCTGCTCGAAAGCGAGGACGTCGAGGGGAACCACTGGCGTGAGCCGGCCGAGACGGAACGATTGCGCTGAATCAGTAGTGACGGCGCTCTCCTTGACACCTACTCCTCGGTCATCCGGCTGCCGCCGGGCGGCAGGAACTCCGCGATCAGGTCGGGGCTCGCGACCTTCCGGACGAACGACGTGTCGGCGAACCGCTCGCGGAACTCGCGATAGAGGCGCTTCGCCGCGTCGTTCTGGGCGTACTGACCCGGTTCGACGGTGATCGACGTTTCGGCACGCGACTCGATCGCCGTCGGTGGTCCGCCGATCACGCGGGTTTCGGGCTCGCAGACGATCCCGACCGCGACCCCGACCGCAGTATCCCGGAAGTAGGTCCGGTCGCCACGGATCGCGAACCCACCCTTCTCCAAGTATTCACCGCTTTCAGGCGTCTTCGAGACCTGGTCCGGGCTCGCCATGTACGCGTCGCCGGCGAACCGTCCGTTCTTCCAGACCGACGAGTACGAGACCGCGAACTGCGCGGTCTCCTCTAAGGTCGACTCGGAGAACTCGACTTCCTCCGTGGGCTCGCTCGGCCCCGTCGCCTTCAACACCGTGACCGGGCCACCGCGGGCCTGGGTGTGGAAGAACCGATCGCCACGTTCGAGGTACTTCTTCACGAGATCTTCGTTCTGGTCGGCGCTGCGCCCGCCGAGCACGAGGAAGCCGTCGCTCGTGCGGAACCATCTGAATCGCTCGTACCACTGTTCGTTCTGCCTGACGGGGATCGACCGACGGGTGAGCCAGTCGATGTCCTCGTCCTCGTCGGTGTCGGTTGATTCGGTCTCGTTCTCGTCGGCAGATTCCCACTCGTCGCGGCGGCGCTGGAGTGCTTCGAGTTCCGCGCGGGTTTCGGCGACTGCCTCCTCCGCGCCCTCCTTCTTGCCCACGACGCGCTTTGCCTCCTTGTAGAGGCGATCCGCGTTCTGCTCGACGCCGTCTCTGGGGTCGAGTTCGACCGACCGACCGTCGATGTCCACGGTCACGGTCCCCTCGCTCGGTGTGACGCCGTCGACGGCCTCGGCGGCCGCGATTCCGCGGTCGGCTCCCTCGGCGAAGCGCTCCTCGATGTCGTCCCAGCCCGTGCCCTGCTCTCGTGCGTTCCGGACGGTCGAGAGGATCTCGTCGACGAGATCGTAGTGGGCGTACAGCGACTCGGCCTTCGCGCGCTCGGCGTCGGCCTGGTCCTCGAAGTCCTCGATCGCGCCCTCCTGTTGTTCGATGATCCGCTGCTGGCGCTCGATGTCGTCCTCGAAGTCGGGGCGCTCCCGGCCGCCGCCCTCCTCGTCCTCGGTCGTGTCGAGCGCCACGAAGTACGCGTCGAGCGCCGCGGTGAACGAGTCGAATCCTTCGCTGTCGAGGTCAGCACGCTCCTCCAGCGGGAACGGCGTCACGTCCACAGGTTGGTCGTCCTCACGGTAGAGGCGGGGCTCGAACGCGCCGCTCGAAAGCTGGTCGGTGAGGCGCTCGGTCGCCTCGTAGAGCGCCGAAAATTCCTCCTCGTCCGAATCCTCAATCGCGCGTTCCTTTTCGACGCCAGCGCGGGTACAGAGCTCCTCGGCGTACAGCCCACCGAAGTTCAACTGTGTGGCGAGCGTCCGCACGAGGTCGGTGTTCGACTCGGCCATCCGTGCGGCGAACCCGTCGCTGTCGACGGCGAGCGGGTTGAAGCGCGAGGAGGGGAACTCGTAGGTCGCGCCAGGTGCGACGGTCCGCGATTGGAGCCGGACGGTGTTGAGGCAGTCGACCACCTCGTCGTTCGCGTCGAGCACCGCGACGTTACCCTCGCCGAACAGCTCGGCCACGATTTTCGTATTTTGGTCCTCGCGCTCGAACTCGAACGTGAGCACGCGATCGAAGCCGAACTGCGAGACGCCAGCGAAGTCCGCGCCGGAGAGTCGGTTCCGGAGCATCTTCGCGAAGCCTGGCGGCCGACCGGGCGCGTCGGGAACGTTGTCGGGATCGACGACGTGGGCGCGCTTGGTCTCGCCGACCTCGATCAGGAGCTCGACTCGACCGCGGTCGAAATCACGGAGCTTCAATCGGAGGAGATCGTCGCCGTAGAGATAGGCCTTGTCGAGCTTCGCGCCCGCATACGTCCCGAGTTCGGTGACGAGGGCGGCGAGGTCGACGCTGGTGAGCTCGCGCTTCGGGTCCATACCCCGGCCTCCGGACGGCCCGGAAAAATGGGTGTCGCTATGCGGGGGACGGTCGGATCGACCCCCCGAACCTCACTCGCTGTCGCTGCGGAAGGACCGCAGCGAGACGAGCGCCACCACCAGCTGCACGGCAGTCGTCCGGCGGTCCGCGTTGAACAGGTCACGGAACCAGTCTTTCGTCCACGGGAGGAGCCCGAGCACGACCTCGGCGAGGAGGGCGACAGCCACGATGCCCGAGTACGACCGTCCGCGCCGCGACGCCCCTGCAGCGATGCCCGCGACGCCGACCGCGATGTGCTCGACCGCGTGCAGTCGGTTCATCCCCACGAGCCCGAGGACGCGCTCGCGCGAGAGCCCTCGGACGCCGACGGCCGTGAGGAAGAGGCCGAGTCTGGTCGCGAACCGGTCCTGGCGAGTCGGTGTCTCTTCGCTCATCGCTTCGATCATGCCCCCGAGTGGCATAATCCCATCGACGAACCACGAACGACAGTGCCCTCGGCCGAGATTTCGTGTGCCCTCACTGGTGGTGGCGCGCGGGAGTGCGTCGAAGACGCACGACTCGCGCGAGGGATGAACGAAGCGAGCGTCGCGAGCGGAGAGAATCGGTTGGGGAGGGTGTGGCTTGCGGTTCTCATTTGTGACAGGAGTCGGCTTCGTGTACCGGTAGCCAGTGGTCACGACATCAGCCGATTCGCGATCCACTCACCGGTGTCGAGCCCGTTCCGGAGCGCGAGGTGGACCCGTCCCTCGCCCGCCACCCAGTCGCCAGCGAAGAAGAGATCGTGCTCCGCGGCGCGGTCGAGCGGCTCGGCCGCGACCGCGCCGCCTGGCTGGGCGTAGCGCCAGCCTTGATAGTCGGTCCAGTCCGGGTCGGTGAGGCGATCGTCGTCAAGCAGGTCGGCGGTGAGGTCGGCAGCGTCGGCGACGGTTTCGGCGGGCGGGTCGTCGATCCGATCGGCCGACCAGTCCGCTCCTAGCTGGACGATCAGGAGGCTCTCGCCGTCGGGGACGTGGCCCGGTTTGCACTCCTCGCGCGAGCACCACCCGATCTCGTGGTCCTTGTCGGTGTTGACCAGCGCGTAGTACGGCCGATCGATCTCGAAGGAGTAGTGCAGTACCGCGGTAATAGTCGGCCGGAAGGATACGTTCCGGATGGCGGTTTCGAGGTCACGACGGAGGTCGTCGTCCCATTTGGTGGCTGCAAGTAGGTCGGCAGTCTGCGGTGCGGGCGGGGTGAGAAGCAGCGAATCGTATCGGCCGAGATCGGTGCCGTCGGTGTCCGCGAGCGTCCACCCCCCATCGACGCGCTCGATACCGCCGACGCGAGTCGACTTCTCGATCGTGACCTCGGTCCGACCGAACAGCCGCTTCGCGAGCTGGGTGATCCCCGCACGGTAGGTCCACTTGTGGTCGTCGACATCACGACCCTCGCTGACCGTCCCGCTGGCGTCGAACGTCCAGATCGGGCCCTCGGCCTCCACCAGGCCATCAGTGTCGAGGATTTCGGTGGCGAGTTCGGTCACTCGAAAATCCTCGTCTTTGAAATAGTTCGCACCGTGGTCGTACCGACAGTCGTTCTTGCGGCGGGTGGCGGCACGGCCGCAGACTCCACGGCTTTTTTCGAAAACGGTGACCTCAGCCACGGTGTTTTCCAGCGCGTACGCCGCCCCCGCACCCGCCGCGCCCGCCCCAACGATAGCGACCGTTGCTTCCTGTTCGTTCCCGTGATCAGTCATCGAGGTATCGATACACACGGATCGCTTAACTCGCCGTCGATCGGTGGCCTCGGTCACGCGCTACAGCAATCACTTCGAGCCGTCCAGAATCAGTGTACGAATCGTGAAACCGTCTCCGCACCACGGGGTTGCGGTCCGTTGCGTGGCATCACCCGTATGACCTTGCCCCACTACCGTACTTTCACCCCACCGTAATAAATGAACTGGCCGATCTCGGGTATGTATACCGCTCGCACAGTCGTTTTCGTGGCAAATCCCTATTCATCGATCAGTTCATCCAACGATCGCTCCGCCGTCGATTCACTCGGTCGAGCGGTTCGAGGATGAAAGCTGTCGAGGCACCTCATAACCGCTTCGAGACGTACGGGCCGTCCTGGTGGTAGCCGCGATCGTGGTAGTACTCGCGCGCACCGATGCCGCTGATGACGCTGAGTTTGTCGAAGCCCGTGCCGGCAGCCATCGACTCGGCGTGGTGGAGGAGCTTCTCGCCGTAGCCCCGGTGTTGCCAGTCCGCGCTCTCGTCACCGACCTGTACCATCGATCCGTAGACGTGGAGTTCACGCACGATCGCCGCGTTCTGTAGTTCGCGTCGCACCGGGTCGTTCGGGAATCGAAGCCGACAGAAGCCCACCAGCAGATCGCGATCCGGGTCCTCGTAGCTGATGAAGTGTTCCGTGCCACCACCGGATTCGTACGTCAGAACGTCGCGCTCGACGTTCGCGGGCGGCTCGTCGTTCATTCCGACCTCGCGACACCGGATGCAGTCACACGTCCAGTCGTGCTCTGTCATCCGCTGGCGCGCGAGCTGGCGGAGGTTCGACTTCCAGACACCCGCGTCGATGAAGTCCGCCGGGATGTCGCGCTGGACCCGCTGGAGCCGGACGTACTTCGGAATCATCGACTTGATCTCGGCGACCAGCTCGGCGGCGGTCTCGTTGTCGAGTGGCTCAAAGTCGTCGCGTCGCCACATGTCGTAGGTCGCCGTCCCGCGCACGATCAGCATCGGGTAGATCTTGAGGTAGTCCGGCCGCCACTCGGGCTCCTCGAACAGCCGTCTGAAATCTTCGATGCACATCTCGCGATCCATCCCGGGCTGGCCGGGCATCATGTGGAAGCCGACTTTGAACCCCGCATCCCGGAGCCGGCGGTTGGCGTCGACGGAGGCCTTCGTGCCGTGGCCGCGGTGCATCGCGCGGTTGATCTCGTCGTAGGTGGTCTGGACGCCGACCTCGACCTTCGTTCCGCCGAGGTCGAGCATTCGATCGATCTGCTCCGGGTCACACCAGTCGGGCTTGGTTTCGAACGTCGTCCCGATGTTCCGGACACGACCGCGCTCGTTTTCGGCGATCACGTCTTCCAGATACTCGAAGTCGTACTCCTCGGGGTCTTGGGCGAAGCTCTCGGTATCGGAGGGATTGGGTTCGGCCTCGGGATCGAAGTCGTTCATCGCCTCCAGTGCGCGCTTCACGAACCACTCCTGGTAGTCGTGGCTCCGGGCAGTCATCGTTCCGCCCATCAGTATCAGTTCGACCTTGTCGACGGGATGGCCGATCTCGCGGAGCTGGTTGAGTCGGAGGGTGACCTGGCCGTAGGGATCGTAGTCGTTCTGGACGCCGCGCGCCGCGGCAGGCTCGTGGCCGGTGTAGCTCTGCGAGCTCGAAAACTCCGAGTCGGGGCCGCCGGGACAGTAAAGACACTTGCCGTGGGGACAGCCCTGCGGCGAGGTCATGATCGCCACCGGCGAGACACCGGAGGCAGTCCGAACGGGTTTTCGCTGGAGCACCTCTTCCAACTCCTCGCGCCGGCCCTCGGGCGCGCGATCGAGAAGCTCGGAGTTCTTCGGCACTTTCGGCGAGGAGAACTCCGCACACGCCTCGCGCTTTGCGGCCTCGACGCCGTCGCGTTCGAGGTCTCCCTCCAGAATTCGCTCGATCAGCGCCTCGCAGGTCCGCTCGAATGCCTCCGATTCGGTTGGGTCGGTCGTCTCGGTGCTCATCGGGTCGTTGTAAGGAATCGCCGCGTCGCGCGAATAAGCCTGTTGTTCGGGTCGACTACGCCCCGTCCATCGCCCGTTCGAGAACGTGCTCGATGAACGACGACTTCGCGTCGGTGTAGCTCTCCCGATCGTCGGGATGTGCGTCGGCCAACCGGCGTTTCAGTTCCTCGTACTCCGCCGCGAGCCCGGGATGAGATCGGAGGTGATCACGGAACACGACCTGTTCGAGATAGCAGTCGCTTGCGTATTCTGCGAGCGAGAGATAGTGCGTTCGGGCGGTTCGTGGCCCCTTCACGAGGAACAGTCGGTCCGGCACGTCGTCGTTCGATCGGTGTTCGTACCCGTGGTTTTCGAGTACAGCAACGAGGTCGGCCTCCGCATCGAGATCGTCGACGACCGCCAGCATGTCGATGATCGGTTTCGCCGCCAGCCCCTCGATCGCGGTGCTCCCGGCGTGTTCGAACTTGACCACTCGATCGCCGACGAGCGATTCGAGCCGTTCGACTTCCGCCGTGTACTCTCGCTTCCAGCCAGGGTCGTACGGGACGAGTTCGACCGTTCCTCGTTCCAGTCCGACCATCGCCGACTCAGTCGGCGATCCAGTCGGCGAAACTGCTGTCGCCGATGATGGTCTCGGTCTGGCGATCGATGTACGCACGCTGCATCCCGTGGATCGCCGCTGCGAGATCGTCGCCGTCGTCGAGTCGGCGGCGGACCTCGTGGCGTTTCCAGTCCGCCGGCGTCGTTCCGTGGCGGGCGCGCTGTCGGAGCGGCCAGAGGTACTTCGCAGCCTCGTCCTCGGAGAGACCGCGTGAAGTGAGGCCGTCCTTCGCGTGATCGAAGACATCGGTGTAGATCTCGTCGTAGGCAGTGGTCTCGCGGCCGTCGTTCGTCACCCACGTCAGTTCGGCGTCGAGACCGTCGTGCATCGCGGCGTAGAAGTTCTCGTGTGCGGCCTGCCAGTCGAGCCCTGCGACCGGGTGTTCGCGGCGCGTCAGGCTCTCCATCAGCCCCGCGAAGGCGGCCTGGAACGCGATGGTGTCTCGCACGGTCGGCTGGCCCGCGATCGGGCGGAACTCGATCCGGGCGTTCGCCGAGGACTTGCTCGACCCCTCGAACACCGGCCGTACCCACCGCCAGTAGGTGCCGTGTTTCTGTCGGAAGGTGGCGAAGGCGTCGTCGAACCGGTTCGATTCCTCGATCGGCATCGGGACGATGGTGTCGTCGGCCGCGATCCGATCGGCCGCCTGTTCGGTGGAGTCGAGATCGCGGGGGAATCGGACCTTCCCGGTGCCGCTGTTGGGGTTCAAGATCGCCTCGAAGACGTGAATTCGGTGACTCATCCAGGCGTCTTCGACGATCCGTTCAGCCGGTGCATCGTCGTAGAGATCCGGTGGGAAGAACGGGGAGTTGACGCCGAGCGCGAGGAGCGGACCGGCGATCCGGAGCGCATAGCGGAAGTAGTCGGGGAGATCGGCGGCGTGTGAGACCTGATAATGGGGTTGGATCGACGTGATCAGACTCTCGGGCATCACGGTTTTTGCCGAGAGCGAGACGTGGGGCGCATCGAGATTCATTCCGACCGCGTCCGCGCCCGCGGTGTTCGCCATGGCGTGATACCGGACGGAATCACTCATGTTCGAGGCGATCCGGACGCCACGGTCCTCGACGCTTCGCGAGAGATACTCGCCCGCCGGCTCACCCTCCGGCGGAATCGTCCACATTCCGTCGCTGACGAGTCGCAGCCCCGAGGAGCGTACGCAGTCGAGTGCGGTCCGGAGCCGGGCGCTCACCTCCGCCTCTTGGGCTGCTAACCCATGTGAGTTGAGCGGCTGTGGACTGGTGCGCATCTCGGCGTTGTGGAGCCCGAGTTCCTTCTCGAACCCGATGAACTCCAGCAGGCGGCGCGGAACACGCGCGAGTTCGCTCGTCTCGCGGTTGACGCCGTAGAACTCGTATTCGAGTCCCACGATCGCCTGGGGGTTGTCGAACGTCCCAGCGTCGAGTTCGCGCTTGATGACCTCGGCTTCCTCCTCAGCGCGGCTGCGGAAGTCGCTCGCATCGACCGCGAGCACGTCCTCGACATCCGCCGCGAGATCCGATCCTGACATGCCTCGCCGTGTGCGAGCGAGCGTCTTTAACCCCGCGGCTGGCGTCCATGATCGGTTCGCCCGTTCTCAGTTCAGAGCACGCCCATCGCGTCGAGTCGCTCGGGCAGATAGGTGTCAGTCACGAAGTCGAGCCCGCGTGCGGCGAGGGACTGCTGTTCGGCCTTCTTCTCGATATCGAGCTGGAGTTCGATCTGCTCGCGCCAGTAGTCGGTCTGGAACCGGGGATCGGTGAGTTCGCTCTCCAGTGCGTTGATATCGGAATCGCTGAGCGGGTCCGTCGGGAGATCGTACTCCACGATGTCCTCTGGCTGGATGCCGATGAACTGTGCCTCCGGCGTGGCGAGGTAATCCGAGAGATGCGCGGACTTGATCGAGCCGTAGGCCACCGATCCGTAGATCCGATAACTCCACGGGTCGCCGTCAGTGAACACCACCACGGGAAGATCGAGTTCGTCGTGGAGGCGTTTCGTGATCCGTCTGGTCGCCCGCGCGGGCTGGCCCTTGAGGTGGACGACGATCGTCCCGTAGTCGTCGTCGAACCCGTTTTCGACGAGTCGGTCGCGCATCCCACCCGTCTCGACACAGAGCACGAACTCGGCGTCGTGATCGAGAAACTCGATCGTGTCGGGGTTGTTCGGGATCTGGTACCCACCCTCGCCGACGTCCTCCTGACAGTGGATATCGCGCTCGCCCCGGCGGGTCTGCTCGCGGAGGTGGAGCGGTCCCATCAGCGTCGCGCCGGATTCCTCCGGGCGCATGTGGAAGTCCTCGCGGGTCACTTTCGAGACGATTTCGAGGTCCTCGATCAGCTGGTTCGACTCGTCTTGATCGTTGAACTGGGCCTCCTCCTCGTCCCAGCTTTCCGAAAGGTAGTAGAGTTCACGGAGGGTCGACGAGCGGTCCGCGTCGAGCTGATCGGCGAGGAACTCGATGGTGTAGATCGCCTTCAGCAGCTTGCGCGCGCCGCGGACCGAGTTCGCGCTGCGGGTGCTCTGGCGGTCGCCGTAGACCCAGACGTCGCTGCTCTCGTCGTACTCGATGTTGGATTTCGTCCGCGTCGGGATCTCCATTGCGGGGATCTCGCCCGCGGCGAACTGGTCGTAGAACTCGGCGGCGAGGTCGATCAGTCGCTCGCGCGCCGATTCGTCGATCTCGGGTGGTGTGTCGGTGCTCATGGGATTGGTAGAGTCGGTGAAATCAGGCGTTGTTTGTGAGTTTCTCGCGTTCGACGCCGGTGACGTCGAGGTCGAAGCTGGCGTCGCCATCGACCTCGTATTCGAGGACGCTCTCGTCGTCGCTCCCCACCTCGGGCGACCACTTGATGAACCACTCGCCGTCCATCTCGACGACGCGCGCGCCATCCGAAACCGCCGACGGCTCCGCCGAGACGATCTCGGTCACCTCGGGTGATTCGTTGGTCCCGGAGTGGTTCTCGACGACGAGTTGCACAGTTCCGTTCTCGACGTGGCGCTCGACGAGCACGTTGTTCATGATCCTGGCGAGCGAGTCGTCGATCTCCAACTGCTCGCGTTCGGTGACGTCGGCGAGCTTCTCGGCCATCCGGGGCAGGACCGTCGAAAGCACGTCCTGTTTCTGCCGACGCTGCTGCATCGACTGGCGCTTGTTGAGGTAGCTCTTCAACTCGCGGGCAGCCTCCCGGACCGCGAGCTCGATCTCGTCCTCGATCTCCGGGACGTTCGCGATCGCGTCCTTCGATTCGCTCGTGAACGGGACGTTCGTGGAGGCGACGTGGATCATGATGACGGCGGGACCGTTCGGGAGCCCCGACCCGCCTGGTTGGTCCAATCCGTAGTTCCGCCAGCCGATCCCCTTCAGGACGTCGGTGGTCGCACACGCCCCGCGCTGGTAGACGAGTGGGACGCGGTTCGCAAACCGCAGCAGTTCGATGCCACCCTCCGCGGCGAGTTCACCGCCGTAGGCGATCCCCGCCTCGACGATGAACGGATCGCCGCCGTGGACGCCGGCGTCCCGCGTTGCGGAGGCATAGAAATCGGCGTCGAACTCCTTTTCGAGCCCTGAACGAACGAGATCCGCCGTAATGGGCGAGAGGCAGTCCGTCGGCGGCGCGATGATGTCGGTCTCGCGCATCGCATCGAGCAGTGCACTCGCAATATCGCGATCGTCGGCGATCGCTTGCACGTTCGGGGGGTCGTCCGGAACGGTACGACACACGTTCCAGATCGCCGCGACCACGTTCTCGCGTGCAGTCCCGCCAAAGGAGACGTCGTCGCGCTCGGCAGTCATATCCGCGGCCCGGTCGACGTATCCCCGGAGAGCGTCGCGGGTCACCCGATCGCGTTTCGAACTCCCATCCCCGTCGCCGTCGAATTTCGCGCTCAACCGTCCAGCGAACGACTCAACGACGGCGTCGTCCTTCCGCGTGCTCGTCGCGTCGTCGACCAGCGCGTAGAGGTCGGCGTCTCGATCGGTGCGAAGCGCGTTCCATGCGGCGGCGACGGCCTTCTCCTGCACCGTGTCCCCGAAGGTGGTTCCCGTGTCGGCTTCGGCAGCGTCGGCCGCGCTTGCGACGATCTCCACGAGATCGTGGTAGGCGAGCCGTTCACGCTCGGCCACGCGGTCGGCGACCGCTGCCGCGAACGTCTCGGTCGCCTCGCGGCCCTTGTTCGCCACCGCGTCCGCGACCGCACTCTCGACATCCACATCGACGTGAGCGCCGGGCGTCCGCCACGCCATCTCGCGGCCGTAGTGGTGATCGGCGAACCGCTCGATCACGCTCGTCGCGGTCTTCGCGCCGACGCGGGTGAACTCCTCCTGGAGGAACCCCGAAATGCTGTACGAATCGGTCGCATCGAGCATCTTGAGCAGCGTGCCGAGCTCCACGCCGTGGGGATGCGGGCGGATCTCTTCGGTTTCGGCGGGGAGCTGGTCGGTCGCGCGCTCGGCCTTGAATTCCCCGTTCGGCTCGCGGAGCTCGATTCGCGCGTGAGGGTTCACGACCGCGGTGTGCTTGACGTAATCTCTGAGTTGGGAGCGCGCGCGCATGTTCGCCTCCATTTCGAGCTCGATCCGCGTCCCATGTGGACGGTCCCACGTCGTGGTCTCGTCGACCGAGACCTCGGGCTCGTTGGTGTCAGTGTCGATGATGAGCTCGAAGTACTTCGCCTCCGAACTGCCCTGGGTCCGGCTCGTGACCTTCGCGGGCTTGCCGCTGGTGAGTTGGGAGTAGAGCACCGCCGCCGAGATCCCGATCCCCTGCTGGCCCCGGGCCTGCTCGCGCTTGTGAAACCGGGAGCCGTACAGCAGTTTCCCGAACACCTTCGGCAGCTCCTCGGCCGTGATCCCGGGACCGTTGTCCTCGACGACCAGCCGGTAGTAGTCGCCGACTTCCTCGATTTCGATGTAGATATCGGGGAGGTGGCCGGCCTCCTCGGCGGCGTCGAGGGCGTTGTCGACGGCCTCTTTCACTGCGGTGACGAGGCCTCGGGCTCCGCTGTCGAACCCGAGCATGTGCTTGTTCTTCTCGAAGAACTCGGCGATGGAGATCGCGCGCTGGCCCTCCGCGAGCTCGGCGGCGACCCCCTCCTCGTCGAGCGTCGACTGGAGCGAGGGCATTGCCCGCTCTGCGGGCCGGGAGAGGTAAAACCCCGCGATAGCTCCCCGGAAGTGAAACTGAAGCCGTTTCGCCCCGGTGGAGCGACTGAAATGCTATCGCGGAACCCATCGCGAAATCGGTCGTAGGGGCACCGAGGCCGCCTCTCGCTTCGATTATACGTTCTCGAAATGGATAGCGATCCGAGAGGACACCACACCACGCGCACGACGACGGAAAACCGATCGACGGCGGCGTCATGCGCGCTCGCGCGCGTGCGAGGGTTTTATTGTTCCCGGAGGCCTACCGACGGTAGATTCAATGTCTCACGACGAGTACGGAGCCGGACAGATTCAGGTACTCGAAGGGCTCCAGGCCGTCAGGAAACGCCCGGCGATGTACATCGGCTCGACCGACGCTCGCGGTCTCCATCATCTGGTCTACGAGGTGGTCGACAACGCCATCGACGAGGCGCTCGCCGGCCACTGCGACTCGATCGAGGTCACGATCCACGACGACGAGAACCCCTCGGTCAGCGTGACCGACGACGGCCGCGGGATCCCAGTCGACGAGCACGAGGACGGCAAGTCCGCCCTCGAAGTCATCATGACCGTGCTCCACGCCGGTGGGAAGTTCGACAAGGAGTCCTATCAGGTCTCCGGGGGCCTCCACGGCGTCGGCGTCTCGGTGGTGAACGCGCTCTCGAAGTGGGTCGAAGTGACGGTCAAACGCGACGGCGCGGTCTGGGAACAGCGGTTCGATCACGGCGCGCCCGAGGGCGAGATCGAGCGCGTTCGCGACCTCCACGAGGACGAGGAGACTGGGACCGAACTCCAGTTCTGGCCGGACGACGCCATCTTCTCCACCACGACGTTCGACGCCTCGACGCTCGCGAACCGGCTCCGCGAGCTCGCCTTCCTCAACTCCGGCGTCGAGATCGAACTCCACGACGAGCGCGACGAATCACGCGAGCGGTTCCGGTACGACGGCGGGATCCGGGAGTTCGTGGTCTATCTCAACGAATCGAAGAGCGCGCTCCATGAGGACGTCATCTACTTCGAGGACGCCGCCACGGTCGAGGACGGCGAGGTCGCGGTCGAGGTGGCGATGCAGACCACCGACGAGCTCCAGGGATCGATCCACGCCTTCGCCAACAACATCAACACCCGCGAAGGCGGCACGCATCTCACCGGATTCAAGACCGCGCTGACGCGGGTCGTCAACGACTACGCCGGCGACAACGGTCTCCTGAAACCCCTCGACGGAGAGAATTTGAAGGGAAGCGACATCCGCGAAGGACTGACCGCAGTGATCTCGGTCAAACACCCCGATCCGCAGTTCGAGGGCCAGACCAAGACCAAGCTCGGCAACGGCGAAGTGCGAGGAATCGTCGAAAGCGCGGTCCACGAACACCTCGACACCTACTTCGAGGAACACCCAGACACCGCGAAAGCGGCTATCAGCAAGGCTGTCGAGGCCGCGAAGGCCCGTCGGGCGGCGAAGAAAGCGGAGGAGCTCACCCGCCGGAAGTCGGCGCTCGAATCCACCGCCCTCCCAGGCAAGCTCGCCGACTGTCAGACCCGCGATCCCGAAGAAGCCGAACTGTTCATCGTCGAGGGCGATTCGGCGGGCGGCAGCGCGAAACAGGGCCGCGACCGCGAGTTCCAGGCGATCCTCCCACTCTTTGGCAAGGTGCTCAACGTCGAAAAACACCGGCTGGATCGAATCCTCGAAAACGACAAGATCCGGAACCTCATCACGGCAATCGGCGCAGGCGTCGGCGAGGAGTTCGATATCGACGACGTGCGCTATCAGAAGATCGTGATCATGACCGACGCCGACGTCGACGGCGCACACATCCGGACGCTCTACCTCACCCTGCTCTATCGCTACCTCACGCCGCTGATCGAGGCGGGGTACGTCTACGCCGCTCAGCCACCCCTCTACCGGGTGCGAAACGGCGGCGAGACCTACGACGCGATGACCGAGGCCGAGCGCGACCGGATCGTCGAGGAGGTCTGCGGCGGGACGCCGGACCAGGTCCAGCGGTTCAAGGGGCTCGGCGAGATGAACCCCGATCAGCTCTGGGAGACCACGATGAACCCCGAAAACCGCATTCTCAAGCAGATCACGCTGGAGGACGCCGCCGCCGCGGACAAGATGTTCTCGGTACTGATGGGCGACTCCGTCGAGCCACGCCGGGAGTTCATCAAGAGCCACGCGACCGACGCCGACTGGGTTGATATATGACCACTTTTTGCTGCGCTCGGTCGCTTCGCTCGCGCCTCGCCCTTCATCCGCCAGGCACCGCAACTGCCCCACCGCCGCACCGCGGCGGCCGACGCGCCACGAACACCGTTTCGATACCCACAAAACTGAATTATGAGTTCTGACATCCCCCAATCCAATCCGAACACGGCCGCGGACATCGAGGCCGTCCGGATCGAGGACGAGATGGAACAGTCGTACATCGACTACGCGATGAGCGTCATCGCCGGACGCGCGCTGCCCGACGTCCGCGACGGCCTCAAACCCGTCCACCGGCGCATCCTCTACGCGATGCACGAAGAGGGCGTCACCAGCGGGTCGGGCCACCGGAAGTCCTCCTCCGTCGTGGGCGACACGATGGGTGATTACCATCCCCACGGCGACAGCGCGATCTACGACGCGCTCGCCCGGATGGCCCAAGACTTCTCGCTGCGCGCGCCCCTCGTCGACGGCCAGGGCAACTTCGGGAGCGTCGACGGCGATCCGCCCGCCGCGATGCGGTACACCGAGGCGCGGATGAGCCCGATCGCCGAGGAGTTGCTGGCTGACCTCGGGAAGGACACCGTCGACTTCCAGCCGAACTACGACGACCGCCTCGAAGAGCCAGGCGTCCTCCCCTCGGCGTACCCGAACCTCCTCGTCAACGGCTCGTCGGGCATTGCGGTCGGGATGAGCACGAACGTCCCGCCGCACAATCTCGGCGAGGTGATCGATGCCACGATCCACCTCATCGAGAACCCCGACTGTGTCGTCGAGGATCTGATGGAGTACGTGAAGGGCCCCGACTTCCCGACCGGTGCCGAGATCGTCGGCCGCGAGGCGATCCACTCGGCATACACCACCGGCCGCGGCCGGGTCCGGATGCGCGCGAGCTACGAGATCGAGGAGATGGGGGATCGGGAACGGATCGTCATCACCGAACTCCCCTACCAGCAGAACAAGGCCAAACTCGTCGAACATATCGCCGACCTCGTCAACGACGGCACGCTCGAAGGGGTCTCCGATCTCCGCGACGAGTCCGACCGGGACGGCATCCGGATCGTGGTCGAACTCAAGCGGGGCGCACTGACCGATGTCGTCGAGAACCAGCTGCTCGAACACTGCCTCGAAAAGACCTTCGGCGTCATCAACCTCGCGCTGGTCGACGGCGAGCCCCAGGTGCTCGATCTGAAGGAGTTGTTGAGTCACTACCTCGATCACCGCCGCGAGGTCGTCCGTCGGCGGTCACAACACGACCTCGACGAGGCCGAGGAGCGTGCCCACATCCTGGAGGGACGGCTGACCGCGCTCTCGAACGCCGATGACGTGGTCGAGCGGATTCAGGAGGCCGCGGACCGCGATGCGGCCAAAGCCGCCCTCCGCGAGGCCTATGACTTCTCGGAACGCCAGGCCGACCACATCGTGCGGATGCAGTTGGGGAGTTTGACCGCACTCGAAGCCGAGGAGATCGAAGCGGAGTACGAAGACGTCGAGGCCGAGATCGAGCGCCTCGAAACCATCCTCGGCAGCGACGCCGAACTCGATCGAGTCATCACCGAGGAGCTCCGCGAGGTCCAAGACGAATACGCCGACGACCGACGGACGCGAATCGTCGAGGACTACGGCACCGTCACGCGCGAGGACCTCATTCCCGACGAGGAAGTCATCGTGGTGATGACAGAAAACGACTACATCAAGCGGATGCCGGCGAGCGAGTTCGACGCCCAGGGCCGGGGCGGCAAGGGGATCATCGGCACGAAGCTCAAAGACGGCGATCGCGTCTCGGCAGTGTTCCGGGCGAACACACACGACTACCTGCTCTCGTTCACCAATCAGGGGTACGTCTATCGGCTGAAGGTCTACGAGGTGCCCGAGATGGGCCGGACCGCCCGCGGGAAATCGGCGATCAACCTCGTGGATCTCGACGACGGCGAGGACATCACCGCGGTGGTGGCGACCGACGACCTCGGTGAAGAGGAGTGCCTCACGATGGTCACGCGCGAGGGGTACGTCAAGCGAACCTGCGCGACGGACTTCGAGAACATCCACTCCAACGGGCTGATCGCCACCCGGCTGGAGGAGGGTGACGAGCTCGTCGATGTCGAAGTCACTGACGACGATGGCGATCTTCTGATCGCCACCCAGCAGGGAATGGCGATTCGATTCCCCAAGGACGAAGCCAGAGAAATGGGGCGGAGCGCACGCGGCGTCAACGGAATCAAACTCACCGGAGACGACGCGGTCGCCGGTCTCGTCGCTGCGAGCGACGACACCGACCTGCTGACCGTCACCGAGAACGGGTACGGCAAGCGCACCCCGATGGGCGAGTACCGCACTCAATCGCGCTACGGCAAGGGGCTGAAGGACATCAAGACCAACGAGCGCAACGGACGGGTCTGCACGGTCGAAACCGCCACCGCCGACGACGACCTCGTAGTGATGAGCGAGGGTGGCCAGATCATGCGGACTAGGGTCGGCGACATCTCGACCGTGGGCCGGAACACGATGGGTGTGACGGTGATGGACCTCGACGCTGGCGACCACGTGGCCTGCGTGGACGTTCTCTCCGGCAGCGACTGACTATCTGACGAGTTTCTGATCCGCGAAGCGGCGATTTTCCGTGTTTCGACAAGTGATGTGAGCGACTGCTGACTCGAAGGATTTGCGGGACGGTTTCGGTACCTGGCGGATGAAGGGCGAGCGAACGAAGTGAGCGAGGGCTTCGGCGGTGCTGTGCGGTGGCGGTAGTCACCAGCGGTTGTACCGTGAGCGAACGAGCGTAGCGAGTGAGCGAGCAGGTGTTTTTGATCCACATTTTTGCGAGGAGTGGTGGGCGAGCGAGTGCAACGAGCGAGCGCACCCGACGAAGTAAAAAGGTGGGGTCCGGAAGCGATTTGTGACTCGGGTCCGGAGCGTCGAACGAATGGAACTGTTCGGGTCGAGTGGTATCCGTGGAGTGGCGAACGAGACGGTAACGCCGAGCTTTTGCCTCCGGGTGGGGATGGCGGTCGGCACGGTCGTGGGCGGCGAGCGGGTCGCGGTGGGTCGCGATACGCGCGCGACCGGCGGGATGTTCGCGAACGCGGTCGTCAGCGGGCTCCAGAGCGTCGGCTGTGACGTCGACCGGCTTGGAGCGCTCCCGACGCCGGGCGTCCAGCTGTACGCCGAGCGCGAGAGCGTACCGGCGGTGATGATCACCGCCTCGCACAACCCACCCGAGTACAACGGGATAAAGCTGGTCGGTGCGGACGGGATCGAACTTCCGGTCGCGGAGTTGGAGCGGATCGAAACGGCGCTCGACGAGGATGGGTTCGCCCGCGCACGGTGGGACGAGACTGGCGACGCACGATCGATCGAGGGTGTCCGCGAGGCGTACGTCGAGGAGGTCGTGGACGCGGTTGACCGTGATCGGATCGCCGATGCGGACCTGACCGTGGCGCTCGATCCGGGTCACGGCGCTGGCGCGCTGACCAGCCCGAAGATCTTCCGCGAACTCGGCTGTTCGGTCGTTACGGTGAACGCCCAGGCAGACAGCCACTTCCCCGGACGAGATCCCGAACCGGTGCCAGAGAACCTCGGCGATCTCGGACGATTGGTGCGCGCCGCCGACGCCGACGTGGGGATCGCCCACGACGGCGACGCCGACCGGGCGATCTTCTTCGACGAGCGCGGCGAGTACATCGAGGGCGACGCCACGTTCGCGGTGCTCGCTGCCGGAGTGCTCGACGCCGACGCGACGACGGTCTCGGCAGTCACAGCCTCCCAGCGCCTCGTCGACGTGGCCGACCGGGCGAACGCGACACTCGAACGTACCCCGGTCGGGAGCACGCAAATCATCTCGCGAGTGCGTGATCTCGAAAGCGAGGGACGGTCGGTACCGGTGGCGGGCGAGGGTAACGGCGGCGTGCTCTTCCCGAACTACCGGCTCGCACGCGACGGCGCGTACACCGCTGCACGCTTCCTCGAACTCCTCGTCGACCGGCCAGCGAGCGAGATCGTCGCCGACGTCGGCGACTACCACAACGTTCGGACCACGGTCGACTACGAATCGGACGCCGAACGCGAGGCGCTGCTCGCCACGGTCGCGCGCCACGCCGAAGCGAGTCCGGGCGAGCTCGATACGACGGACGGCTACCGACTCGACTTCGGTGACGCGTGGGTGCTCGCCCGCGAGAGCGGCACCGAGCCCGTCGTCCGGATCTACGCCGAGGCGCGCGAGGCCAGCCGTGCTCACGATCTCGCCGACGATCTCGAGACGGCGCTCGAAGCTGCACTCGCCGACGCATAGCGTTCGTTTCCTCTCTCGGAGTTCGCGCGACCTACATCAGAGCGGTGGGTACTCATCGAGCGCCGCGGCGAGCCGCTCGCGTTCCGTCCGGACTCGATCGAGATCGCGCTCTACCGCACCGCTCGACAGCCGCTCGCGCTCGTTGGCCGTGAGGTCGGCGCGCGCCCGCGCGGCGTTGCGGAGGCGCTCGTAACGATCCTCGCTGGCAAGTGCACGCACCTCGTGAAGCGTGGCGACTGCTTCCTCGGGTGCGAACCGGCCGACGACTGCGACGAGTTCACGGGCCTGCCACCGGAGAACGTCTCCGGGCGGTGGCGGCCAGCCGATCTCGAGCGGGTCGCTGTCAAGGCGTTCGAGGTAGCTCCGGTGGACGGCGACGTGGCGCTTGAGTTCCTGTGGGTCGTCGACGTAGTGAGCGAGCTTCGAGGAGGAGTAATCGGCGTACTCGATCAGCGTCGGGACGGGCTCGCTCCCGACTGAGGTCGTCTCGACGTACTCGCGGAGTTCCGTGGGCGGCGAGGAGAACGCCACGAGGGGATACCGTTCGGTCGTGGCGATCAGGTCGAGAAACTCGCGCGCGCTCGCTTCGCGCTCGAACGTCGCGAACGCATCGGCGACGCGCTCGTCGTACGCGGCGATCGGATCGCGGAGATCGGCCACGGGCGCGTCGAGATCGGCGTCGCCGAGTTTGCGGATGCGTTCCAGTTCGTCGAGACGGGCGTCGAGGTTCCTGAGTCGGTCGTCGACCGCCCGGCGGGCGTCGCGGTACGCCGTGGCCCGGTCGTCGCGCTCGGCGAGGAGATCGGCGAGATCACCAGCGGGCGCGAGCGTCTCGCGAGCGGCCGCGAAATCGCTCTCGGAGAGTCGGCGCTTGTCGAAGCGCTCGGCGGTCGTCTCGAACGCGTCGCGGTGTGGGAGATCGTCGGCGAGGTCGTCGACGAACGACTCGTAGGCCTCCTCGAACTCGATGAACGCCTCGAAGTCGCCCGTTCCGGTGGCGCGGCCGTCGTACCGATCGAGCAGCGTCGTCGCCCGATCGTGGGCCGCCGCGACCGCCTGGACATCGCTCTCGCCGTGATCGGCGATGCGGTCGACGGTCTCTTCGTAGGCCGCGCGGGCGGCTTCGAGCTCGGCGACCACGTCGTTGGACTCGGCGACGGCCTCACTCATAGACGGCGTCGGGATCGAACACACGGTCGCCGACGTGCTCGCCGTCGAGCGTGCGGTAGAAACAGCTTCGGTGGCCGGTGTGACAGGCTCCACCCTCCTGTTCGACGAGGTAGAGCAGCGCGTCGCCGTCGCAGTCGACCCGCACTTCCGTGACGTTCTGGACGTGGCCGCTGGTCGCACCTTTCTGCCAGATCTCCTCGCGGCTGCGCGAGTAGTAGTGGGCCAGCCCGGTCTCACGGGTGCGTTCGACCGCTTCGGGGGAGGCGTAGGCCAACATCAGGACCTCACGAGTGTCGCTGTCCTGGGCAACGACCGGAACCAACCCGTCTGCACCGAAATCGAGTTCGGGGGCGGCTGCCGAGTCCGTCCGGCTCATAGCGGAGATGGCCGCCTCGCGTCCATAGGCTTTTTGTGTCGAACGCCGAGCGCGACGGCGGTTGCGTCGATCGGTCGCCGACCGCAAGCGACAGTTCTTTCGTTCAGCATGCATATTGTTCACAATCATGGGACGATCGTACGATGATCGGTTGCTCGCGCTGTTCGACGACGCTCACCACCGAGGAGAGTGGTAGCGGTGTTCGTCCCCGTCTTGCAGACCTCCGCATCGCTGCTCGTGGTGGTCGTGGCGGTGATCGCAAGCCTCGGGATGGCGTGGGCGCTCGGCGCGTCGTCGAACTCGCCGCCGTTCGCCCCGGCAGTGGGTGCGAACGCACTCCCGACGATGCGTGCGGCCTTCTTCATCGGCGTGTTCGCCGCGCTCGGCGCGGTCGCCCAGGGCGGTAGCATCTCGGAGACGGTGGGTCAGGACCTCATCAACGGCGTCTCGATCACGCCGCTCGCGGCCGCCGCCGGCCTCCTCACCGCGGCGGCATTTATCGCGGTGGGGGTCCAGACCGGCTATCCAATCCCGGCGGCGTTCGCCACGACCGGTGCGATCGTCGGGGCAGGGCTGGGTCTCGGGGGCGACCCCGCCTTCGGCACCTACCAGCGTCTCGGAAGCTTCTGGATCGCAGTCCCGTTCGTTTCCGCGTCGATCGCCTACGGCACCGCGACGCTGCTGCGGCGGGAGGACGTCCCCGACGACGTCGGCGTCCCGGCGCTCGCGGGCGTCGTCGGCGTCATTCTCGCCAACGTTCGACTGGCGATTTTCCCCGGTCCGGACGGCCAGGGAACGCTCGCCGGATTCGTCTCGCGGCGGGTGGGTGGCGGCGTCAGTCTCGTCGGGTCGTACGATCTCGTCGGACTGGTCGTGAGCCTCGCGTTCGGTGCGCTCGTCTTTCTCGCGCTCCGCCGCGAGATGCGCTCGTCGATCGACGCCGGCATCAGGAAGTTCCTGATCGGCCTCGGGGCGATCGTGGCGTTTTCGAGCGGTGGGAGCCAGGTCGGGCTCGCGACCGGTCCGCTCGAACCGCTGTTCGATTCGCTCGGCACCCCAAGCATCCTCCTGCTCGGTCTCGGCGCGACCGGGATCCTTCTCGGAGCGTGGATGGGATCACCCCGGCTGTTGCAAGCGGTCTCGCGAGAGTACTCACAGCTCGGCGTTCGGCGATCGATCGCCGCGCTGATTCCTGGATTCATCATCGCCCAGGCGGCGATCGCGCTCGGCATCCCGATCTCGTTCAACAACATCATCATCTCGAGCGTGATCGGCAGCGGCTTGGTCGTGGGATCGGCCGGCGTTTCCGGCCGGAAGATCGGGGTGACGGTCGCCGCGTGGCTGGCGACGCTCGTCGGTTCGACTGTCGTCGGCTTCGGCTTCTATCGCGCGCTCGCGATGGTGACGGGTGCGTAGCCCGGATGACGCACGTCGAAAAAGGAGTCGAGATTGACGATCAGTCGTCGCTCGGTTCGCCCCCATCGGCGGCGACCGCACCGGTCTCACGAGCCGCTCGGATGTTCGTCAGGCCCATGTATGCGAGCGACAGCGCAAGCCAGACGAGGACCAGAGCGATGATTATCTGTACCACCGTCGATCCCTGCGCGAGCAGGGTTGCGCCACCCTCGCCCCACTGGCCGAGGATGAACTTCTGATAGAGGTTCTGATAGAGCGCGAGATAGAGCAGCGCCGTGGTGGTGACGACGAACATCGCGGCCATCGGCAGGCCGGTCGAGAGCAGCTGTTTCGAGTCCGACCAGTTCGCGAGCCAGACCGTCGCCACCAGCAGTGCGAGCGCAGCGAGGGTCTGGTTCGCGCCCCCGAACAGCGGCCAGAGGTCGGCCCACCGGCCACTGGAGACGAGAATGTAAGCCGGGATCACCTGGAGTGCCGAGGTCACGTAGCGGTTCGTCGCGGCCTTCTGCGTGCTCGTCTCGGGCGTCCCGACGATCTCTTCAAGCATGTATCGACCGAGCCGCACCGCGGTGTCAGTGCTCGTCAGGAGGAAGCTCACGAGCACGAGACCCATGAACGCCGCGGCAGCGGTCTGTGGGATGGCGATTCCGAGCGCGCCCGATGTGGCGTTGAGGATCTCGCCGCCACCAGTGGCGAAGTTCGGTAGCGCGAGCGCGATCCCGCTGCTTGCCGGTGCGGTTGCGTACACCGAGACACAGATCAGTGCAACTGTCGCGAGGAGCCCCTCGCCGAGCATTCCTCCATAACCGATGGTGCGGGCGTCGCTCTCCTTATCGAGCTGTTTCGCCGTCGTGCCGGAGGAGACGAGCGAGTGGAAGCCGCTGATGGTCCCGCAGGCGATCGTCACGAACAGCAGGGGGAACAAGGGTAATCGAGTATCGACGAGCGCACCGCCCCAGAAGCCCGCGTAGGCGGGGAGTTCGATTTCGAGAGTGTTCCCGACGCCCAGCACTGTCCCGAGGATCACCGCGAGCAGTACACCCCCGACGCCGGCGTAGAGAAGGCTCGAAGTCAGAAAGTCCCGGGGCTGGAGCAGGATCCAGACCGGGAGCACGCTCGCGATAAACCCGTAGATCATCACGATGGGGATCCACATGGCGATGTTTGCGCTTTCGAGTACCGGCGGGAGTGGGGTCGACGAGAGTAGCACGATCGTCCCTGCGGGATAGTCGCCAGGGACGATCGCGAGAGGGAACTGGAGGCCGACCCAGATCCCCGCGAAGACCGCGGCGACGAACGCCACGGTCCCCGGCAGGAAGGGTAGGTCGAGTTGGTAGAGGTACACCCCGAACGTCAGCGCGAGCGCGATGTAGATGAGGCTCGCCGTGGCGGCTTGGGGATAGGCGTTGAACACCACCGAAACCACGAGCGCGAACACCGCGACCACGAGGACGATCGTGAGGAAGGCAAACCAGAGGATCATGTCCTTGCCGCGCTCGCCGACGTACTGGCCGATGATGTAGCCGATCGACTTGCCCTCGTGGCGCATGCTGGACGAGAGCGCCATGAAGTCGTGGACCGAGCCGAACAGCGGATTGCCGATCGCAACCCAGAGGAACGCGGGTACCCAGCCCCAGACGACCCCTGCAGTGATGGGGCCAACGATGGGCGCGCCGCCCGCGATCGAGGAGTAGTGGTGGCCGAGGAGTACGGGCTTCGACGAGGGGACGTACTCCTGGCCATCTCGATACTTGTGCGCCGGTGTCTCGTTCTCATCGTCGAGCTCGACGAACTGCGCGAGGTAACGCGAGTAGCCGAGGTATGCGACGGTGAAAGTGGTTAGTACGAGCGCGACGAGCCAGATAGCCTGTACCATGGGGAGCTCTCTCAGAATATAGCGAAAAGACCGTATTAAACGTTGTTCCTTTATTCGCCCCACACACCCAACGATCGTAGCTTCGACTGCATTCGAGTCGGCCTCGATCCTGCCGCCTTATCCGCAACCATTCGACTGACGGTGCACACACACGCAAGCCGTCGATCTGACAAATGGCAGAGCGCTTAAACGACACACAAAACTTATTACAACGTGCCATCGATTGTCATGTAGGACCAACAATGGGCGGTCCGTTGCGTGGCATCACCTTGTAACCGCCGCCCCGTTGGTCCACCCTCCCCCTCCGCTGGTATCACGCCGACTAGCCAAACGAACGTGGATCGTCGCAGAATAGTCGGTTTGATCGGCCGGTCCGTCATGCACAGTCTCATACCTGGGTTCGCCGCTTCCACTCTGGGTGAATTATCAAGTTCAAGTCTAAGATGGACGAGGTACGGCCTCTTGGGTGATGCCACGCGGAACTGAAGGCCGCACCTCTGGTAGTTTATAGGCGCTCTGAGGATATCAACGTAGCATCCGTTGGAGCCATCAGGGCCACAGTGTGCGGGGAACTGGCTGTTCACCGTTCCGGCAGTTTTCAGAACCCGAAAATATCACCTCTCGTTGCCTTGCAAGATGGTTTTCTCGTTCGCTATTGAGTCAGGAGGCGGCTGCACGCGAAGGAGATGTAGTCCGGGTGCGAGAATCGAACCCGCGTCTCAGCCTCCACAAGGCTGAAGGATGACCACTACCCCAACCCGGACACGCAAGCGGGAGTTACCCCCAGCGAATAAAGTACGTTACGACTCGGGCCGCCGCGTTGTCGATACGGTTCCGCGACGCTTTTTGCCGCCTCGTCCGTACACAACCCTACGCGTGGCCATCACCGACAAGATCTACGTCAAGAACCACCGCCGGATCGGGTCCCAGCTCGAGACACGGATCCCGCGGAGCGCGTTCAGTGGTGCAACTCTCGATCTGCTCTACTCCGGCGAGGGGCTCTCGAAACTCGACGACGCAACCCAAGAACGGGTGCTCGACTTCGCCGAGGACTTTCTGGACTGTGACTGCGAGTCGAACCCCTACTGTGGCCACCCCGAGCGGAAGTTCATGCGGTACCTGCTCGATCTCCGCGCCCAGGGGCTCGGTCCCGACGCCATCGTCGACGTGATGGGCGACGAGTACCTCGTGACGGCCTACCCGGGTGACGTCCTCTCCTTCCTCGACAGCTCGGTCCGCACGCTCGAAGCGATGGAAGACCTCGCGAGCGTCGAAGGCGACCGCGAGATGGAAGGACGGGTGAGCGAACGGAAGCGCGATCTGCTCTAACCCAACTTGAACGGCTCTTCGCTGTCGACCTCGTCGTCAAGCTCTTCGAGCTGGATCACGTCCTCGCCGTCCTCCTCCTCTTCGAGGCGCTGGCTGAGCTGGGTGACGTATCGCCGGTGCTCGTCGAGCTGGTCACGGAGATGCTCGGCTTCGAGTTCGAGGCGTTCGTGCTCGCGGACGTAACTCTTCGGCACCTCGACCTTCGGCGGAAAACTCGACCCGCTCTCCGTGGATTCGTCGTCGACCTCGTGTTCCGGGACGACCTGGACCTGACCGTCGTGGGCAACCAGCATGTCGACGTAGTTTCGAAAGACCGCCGACAGCGAGATGTCGCGCTCCTCGGCGATCTCGCGGAGCGTCTCGAAGGCGTCCTCGTTCACCCGAAACGAGATCGTCTTGTTCTTGTTGCCCATCTGGATACAGTTCTTTCGTCCCCGTCGACTTAACCCTTTGTCAGACGCTGGCACTGGCGATCCCACAGACCGAAAGCGAGGCGCGGACTGACGCGTTCAGTCAGCGTCGACCGCGACTTCGTCGTCTTCCTCCAGACTTTCGAGCGCCGACACCGCCGCACGCCGGTAGTTCTCGACCGGCAGATCGTAGCGTTCGGCTGCCATCCGGGCGTACTCGTTGGTGTCGTCGTCGAACGCCTGAATCCGTTCGATCGTCCGCTCGGCGGCCTCAACCACCCAGCGGTCGCGGGCGGCGTCGTCGACCACGGTGATCGACTCGGGGCGCACCGCGACGTTGGTCTCGCCGTCGTCGGTTTCGAACGTCCGGGGTTTGCCCGCCACCGCGACGTATTCCGGGGGTTCGATCTCCCGAAGCGCGCTCGCAGCCTCGGGCTGGTACTGACCGGCGTAGACGTAGAAGGTGCCAGTGGGATCGACCACGCGGCCCTGCCAGTACTCCGAATCCGAACCCACGTCCTCGGTCTCGGTCAGCGTGCCCACGAAGAAGATCCGGTTCGCGCGCTCGCCCGTCGGCAGCAGGAGGTAGACCGGGGCGCGCTCCTCGTCGCTCTCCTTGAACGTCTCGCTGCCGTCGTTGAACTCGCGGGCGAACACGCGCTGGGCGACCTCGCGGGTGGGTGCGCCACTCATCAGAGCGACCTCGCTTTGATCAGCGTCTCCTCGGCATCCGTCGGCCCGCCGAGCCGCTCGAACTCGTTCGCGAGCACGTACCGGCCGAGGGTGGGGCCCTCCACGCGGTAGTATCCACCGAGAACCCCCTCGCGGATCTCGTCGGCCACGACCGAGGTATCGAGCGCGTCCATCGCCATCTCCTTCGCTTCGTCGAGGGAGATGCCGGCGAGTTCCTCTGTGGCCTCCCGGTCGAAGATGGTCTCGTGAACCGCGTTGCCGTCGTCGATCACGGCCTTCACCCGGAGATCGAACTCGCCCTCGACCTCGCCGTGTTCGCTACACCGGCCATTCTGGAGCACTCTCGTACAGTCCTCCTCAGGACATCGCTTGATGAGGCCGCTGCCACGCTGGATGTCCACCAGCGCGCCCTCCACGGTGATGGCGTCGTCACCCGCTTCGAGGTCCTCGTCGAGTTCCTCGATCGTCGTCGTTCGGTTGAGCTTGACCGAGAACTGTCCCTCGTACTCGTCGGTGACGACGTTTTCGAGCCGGTAGACCGATCCCTCTTCGAGCTCGGGGAGGTCCGATTTCGCCCACTTGGTGAACTTGAGAGTCCCGGAAGGATCACCGAGGAGGCCGACCTGGCCGACCGACTCGCTGCGTGGCTCCCAGAGTTGGGTGATCTTCGCCGTGACGTTCACCCACTCTTCGGGCGCGTCGATCGCACCGATCTCCCGATCCTCGCTGTCGCCACCCGACTCGGGCACGTCGAGCTCTTCGTCGAGTTCCTCGATCGTGGTCGTCCGGTTGAGCTTGACCGAGAACCGTCCCTCGTACTCGTCGGTGACGACGTTTTCGAGCCGATAGACCGACCCTTCTTCGAGCTCGGGGAGGTCGGAAGTCGCCCACGCCGTGAACTTCACCGTTCCCGTTTCGTCACCCAGCAGGCCGACTTGGGCGATCGACTCGCTGCGTGGCTCCCAGAGCTGGAGCACCTTCACCGTGAGATCGACCCATTCTTCGGGCGTGGCGATGGTCTCGACGGTGCGTTCCTCGCTCTCGCCACCGAGTTCCTCTCTGTCCATCCCGGCCTCGTCGAGGTAGCTGCTGGTGACACTTCGGCGGGCCTCCTCGGCGGGGACCTTGTACTCGTTCACTAAGGTGTCGAGACGCTCCTCGACGTCCGTGACGGTGATATCTAGCGTATCGGAAAACTGGTCGTGTATCTGCTCCGCGTGCTGTTGTACGTCCGTCATTGGTGTTCACTGTCTCCGCTTTGTTTTCGGTGGGAGACACTCGTGGGTAGGCTCCCGACGGTATAAAAAGTTCCGCGAGCGGAGTGAATGTGAATCCTCGGCCAGTCGACGACCCTTTGTAGCGCGCCGCGCAACCAAGATACATGAGCGACGAGGGGCGCAGCGGGTTTCTCGGGGCGACCGCGCGCGCAGCGGGGCGGCGATTCGCGGCGGCGAAGCGTGCCTATGTCCAGGGACAAGAACGCGCCGACGCCGAGGGCCCCTACGACGAACACGCGAAGATCGTGTGTCGTCGACACGCCCAGAAACGAACCGTCGTACTCGACGGCTACGTCCCCGACTGCTTCGAGGCTGGCCATCCCGACTGTGAGGGCTGTCTCGAAGACATCCGCGAGGGCACCGTCGAGACGTGGTGAGCGAAAAGCAGCTGTCCACTCGGTCGTCGATCTATCCGCCCCAGAAGTTCTCCCGACTCCCCAGCCGCTGGCGGCGCTTCGACCTGTCGTTGCCGCCGTTTTCTTCGTCCTCGTCAGTTTCGCCGTCCGCCGCGTCGCCCGGTTCATCCCCGTTCTCCTCGTCGTCATCCATCGGGAGGCGTTCGAGCTCGTCGGCGCGTGCGTGGTTCGAACGGACCTTGGTGACCTTCACCCGGGCACGAGCGTCGGGGAGGACGCCGTCGACGAAGACGATGAACCCGTCGTCGGTTCGGCCGACGCCGGCCCCGCTCTCGTGGATGTCCGTCACGTCGACGATCAGCTCCTCGCCGATCTGCACGGGCTGGGATTTGAGCTCGCGGATGGGCTGGCTGTAGTGGTTGCACCACTCCGCGCCACCCCGGTTGCCGTAGTGTTGACACCCCATCCCGGCGACCCGCTCGGAGAAGCTGGGACATTCGTCGGCGAGTGGACAGTCCGCCATGCTCGCGGTAGCGTACCCGCCCGCTAAACCTTTGCGACTCCACCTTTTTGCGAGGGGCATCGCGCGCTTCGCGCTCTCAACCCCTCGCAAAAAGGTGGATCAAAAACTCCCGCTCGCTCGGCCCTCCGGGCCTCGCTCGCGGTACGACTTCTAGCCCTTTCCGCACCGCAATCGCCGAAGCCCTCGCTCACTCCGTTCGCTCGCCCTTCATCCGCCAGGCCCGCACCGCCACCGCTCCCGCACCGTGCCGCACTACTCCCGCTTCGCGCCGGGGTTCGTCACCGCGCCCTCGGCCGCCGATCCAAACATCGCCCCGTACTTCGCCAGTACGCCCGAAGTGTAGTCGGGATCGGGCCGCTCGCGCTCGGTCAGGCGGGACTCGATCTCGGCGTCGGTGAGGTCGACTTCGAGAGTCCGCTCGGTAACGTCGATCGTCACTCGGTCGCCGTCCTCCAGCGCGGCGATCGGACCATCGGCGAAGGCCTCGGGTGCGACGTGGCCGATCGAGAAGCCACGAGTCGCGCCCGAAAACCGTCCATCGGTGAAGAGCGCGACGTCCTCGGCGTGGCCCTGGCCCGCGACAGCGGAGGTCACGCCGAGCATCTCGCGCATCCCCGGTCCGCCCTTCGGCCCCTCGTTGCGGATACAGAGCACGTCGCCCGAGTCAACATGGCCCTCCTGAACGTACTCCATCGCGCCCTCCTCACGTTCGAACACTCGGACCGGACCCTCGTGGCGCAGTCCCTCCTCGCCAGTGACCTTGATGACCGCGCCGTCAGGCGCGAGGTTCCCCGTCAGAATCCGGATCGCGCCCTCCTCGTAGAACGGGTCCGAAACGGGCCGAAGGAAGTCGGCGTCGATCGACTCGTCGTCGGGAAGGTCAAGTTCGTCGAGTTCCTCGGCGATCGTGCGCCCGGTGACGGTCATCGCGTCGCCGTCCATGTAGCCACCCTCGATGAGACGACGAATCACGACTGGGACACCCCCGGCGTCGTGGAGGTCCTTCATGACGCGCGTGCCGCCGGGCTGGAGGTTCGCGATCTTGGGCGTCCGCCGGGAGATCTCGTCGAACGTCTCGATGTCGAGGTCGATGTCCGCCTCGGCGGCCATCGCGAGCAGGTGGAGCACGGCGTTCGTCGAGCCGCCCATCGCGACCTGCAGCGCGATCGCGTTCTCGAAGCTCGCACGCGTCAGGATGTCCGACGGCTTGCGGTCCTCGGCGACCGCATCGAGCGCGATCTCGCCAGCCTCGCGGGCGACCGCCCTACGCTCGTCGCTCTCGGCTGGCGGACTCGCACTCCCGAGCGGCGCGAGGCCAATGGCCTCCGCGATCGACGCCATCGTGTTCGCGGTGAACATCCCGCCACACGAGCCCGCACCGGGGCAGGCGCTGCGTTCGAGGTCGTCGAGCTCCTCGCGACTCATCTCGCCCTCGGCGTACGTGCCGACACCTTCGAAGACGTCCTGGACGGTGACCTCCCTCCCACCGTGCTCGCCCGGCAGGATCGACCCCCCATAACAGAAGACGCTCGGGAGATCCGTCCGAATCGCGGCCATCATCATCCCGGGGAGGTTCTTGTCACAGCCCGCGACCGTGACGAGGGCGTCCATCCGCTCGCCGAAGGCCACCAGCTCCACGGAGTCG
>NZ_AOMD01000024.1 GCF_000336915.1 Halococcus saccharolyticus DSM 5350
TCCCTCGCGCCATCAGAGATGTGTATAAGAGACAGACCCCATTGCACGGAACATCGCCCGATGAGGTGCGCGCTCGGGGCCGTCCGTAACTTCGCGGCTCCGGAGGTCGTCGGGCGTTCGTCGTTGCGGGTCGTCCTCGGGCTCACCGTCGTGGGCGGCCTCCTGCGATTTCGACTGCTGACTCATACACTCGTCTCGGTGGCCAGCGGCTTAACTTCGGGTGGCAGGACGATTGCTTGCCGCATCGGATGGGGCTGGAACCGAGTCGAACAGGTTTTGTGGCCGCCGGTGGCAGGAACGGGCAATGCAACCCACTGTGGCCGTCGCCCACTACCCCGAGGGAGCGGGTCACGCGACCCGGATGCTGGCGGTCGCACGGGCGCTCGAAGCCCGCGGTGCGACGGTCACGCTCGCCGGCGGCGGTCACGGCGCACGCTTCATCGAGTACAACGGGTACGAGCAGTTCGAACCCGCCCCCGTCGACTTCATCGGCGACTATCAGGGCGGGTCGCTCGGCCACGTCCTCGCCAACAGCCTGCCCAGCAGCGCGCGGCGGGTGCACGACTACGTGGGCTGGCTCCGGCGCGAGCAGCCCGCTGCGCTCGTCACCGACGACATGTTCGCCGCGATGGCGGCCGAGTTCGCCGACACGCGGCTGTTCGTCTGCACCCACAACGCCTCGTCGTACTACGATGCGGTCATCGAACAGGGGTTCACGTGGCTGCTCAACCGCCACCAGCTGTTCGCCGCGGAGGAGTTCCTCTACCCGTCGATCTGGCCTCCTGACCCCGGCGATCCGCCGGGTGTGACGCCCGTTCCACCGATCGCACTCGACGTTCCGGCCGGCGAGCAGGAGCGAGAGCCGGTCGAGACCGACGTCCTCGTGGTGCCGAGCGCGTACTCGACCGGGTTCGACGATCTCGCGGCTCGACTCCGAGACGCGGGCCACGAGGTGACGTTCGTCGGCGGACCGGACTGGGAGTGCGTCCCAGCACTCCTTCCACATCTACGGGCGGCCGACAAGGTGGTGTGTTCGGGCTACTCGACAGTGATGGAGGCCGCGGTCGCCGGCACGCCCTGTATTATCTATCCGTTCACCGACGAGCAACACGGCGTCTCACGGGTCATCGAGCGCACAGGTATTGACGGATTCCAGGTCGAACACTCGATCCCCCATGTCGTCCGGGCGGTCGGTCAGTCGCTCGAACCGCCGGCCTACGAGAACGGTGCGGATCGGGCGGCGGCGCACGTCCTCGGCGACCGATCGTAACCGACTTTCACGAACAGGCCGAGAAGTCGCCAATGGCGAAGGTCACGGCCGGCGCGCGGCTCCATTTCGGGTTCCAGAGCCTCTCGCTCGCCCGTGAGCGCCTCTACGGTGGTGTGGGGGTTGCGCTCGCCGAGCCACGGATCGTCCTCACGGCTCGGCCCGCCTCGACCGTGCGCGCCGACGATCCCCGCGCCGCCGAATACGCCGAGCGTGCGGTCGAACTGCTCGACGTGCCAGGTGTCGAACTCGAACTCCACGAACGGTTTCGCCGTCACGTGGGTCTCGGCAGCGGCACCCAGCTCGCGCTCGCAGTGCTCGCGGCGGTCGCGCGAGCGCACGACCACGAACCACGAGTACGGGAGCGAGCGCCGGCGCTCGGCCGGGGCGGCCGCAGCGGCGTCGGCTGTGCGGCGTTCGAGCAGGGCGGGTTCGTCGTCGACGCGGGACACCACACCGAGCGGTTCACTGCCGATCCACCGACGGAAGGTGAATGGACGGTCCCGAGGCCGGTCGCGCGCCACACGCTACCGGACTCGTGGCGGTTCGTAGTGACGATCCCCGATCTCGAAGCCGGACGGAGCGGCGACCGGGAGGAACGGAGCCTCGAACGCGTCGCGGCCCAGGCCGATCCCGCGATCACCGACGAGATCGCGAAGCTGGTCGCGCGGCGGCTGCTGCCGGCGGCTGCGGAGGGGGCGCTCCGACGGTTCGGCAGCGCGATCGCCGAACTCGGTCGGCTGAACGGCGCGTGGTACGCCGACGAGCAGGGCGGTGTCTACCGCCCGCCGCTCGGCGACCTCATCGACGACCTCGGCGCGTCATCGGCGATCACGGGCGCGGGGCAATCGTCGTGGGGTCCCGCAGTCTACGGACTGACTGACGACGAACGCGCGGAGGATGCGCGCGATGCGGCTCGCGGCGCACTGTCGTCGGTCGGCGTCGATGGCGAAGTCCTCGTGTGCCGCCCGCGAAACGAGGGCGCACGGACCGAGTCAAGCGACGATTGAGATCGGGAACTCACGAGCGGTCGCGGCTCGTTTTCCCCAACAAAAACGGGACTATCCGTTCGACGAGTCGTCGTCGCGGCGAACGACGCCGCGTACTTTTCGCTTGATGCGTCGTTGGGTCTTGCGCGGCAGTCGTCGCCACGCTCGTAGTGCTTTCCTGAATTTGCCCATCATCGGTCACCTCGCGTGCCGCTCACCGATCGAACAGCGGTGGCCGTTCGACGCACACGTTCTTAACTATCCGGCCTGAAACGGCCGGGGTGAACCTCTCGACGTTCTGCGGACGGCTCGACGAACGGCTCCGCACCGACGCCTACGCCGATCTCGACGCGAGCGCGAACGGACTCCAAGTCGGTCCCGACAGACCAACGGGGGCCGATCCCGACATCGATCACGCCGCGTTCGCGGTGGATGCGGCGGTCGAGACAGCCGAACGCGCCGTCGACACAAGCGCTGACGTGCTCTGTGTCCACCACGGGCTGTTCTGGGGCGAGTTCGAGCGCGCCACCGGCTCGACCTACGACCGACTCGCCCCGTTTTTCGAGAACGATCTCGCGCTCTACGTCTCGCATCTCCCGCTCGACGGCCATCCCGAGATCGGCAACGCCGCTGGCTTAGCCGACGCGCTCGATCTCCGTGGTCGGTCGGCGTTCGGCACGCTCGGTCCCGAACACATCGGCCTTCGGGGTCGATCGCCCGACGGGTTCGCGCCCGACGAACTCCGCGATCGACTCGCGACAGAATGCGATCCGGGGCAAGGAGTCCAGCACCTCGATTTCGGTCCCGAGAACATCGAAAACGTCGCGATCGCTACCGGGAGCGCGGCGGACTGGCTCGACGAAGCAGTCGCGGCCGGTGCGGACGCGTTCGTCACCGGCGAGGGCAAACAGGCGGTCTATCACGAGGCACGGGAGGCCGGGATCCACGTCTACCTCGCCGGTCACTACGCGACCGAGACGTTCGGCGTGCGGTCGTTGCAGTCGCTGGCCGAGGAATGGGGCGTCGAGACGACGTTCATCGACTGCCCCACGGGGCTCTGACGAACCGGCCATCGAGCCGGGCGATTCAAACCGTTCGCCAGTCGAGTGGCGGTATGACCGACGATACCGACGAGGGAGCGGACGTCCCCCCACGCGAGGAGTTCCACCACGATCCGATCGAACACACGACCGTCCAAGAAGGGATGACCGTCGGCGAACTCGTCGAGGAGTACGGGAAGGCAGGTATCGGCGCGGGCGCGCTCCACGAAGCGGTCGACATCACGGCGGCGATGTTCGATGACGACGTGACGACGTTCGTCGGTCTCGCGGGTGCGATGGTGCCGACGGGGATGCGCCGGATCGTCGCGGACCTGATCCGGGACGGCCATATCGACGTGCTCGTGACGACGGGCGCGAACCTGACCCACGACGCGATCGAAGCGATCGGCGGCAAGCATCACCACGGACGCGAACACGGTGACGGGTCGCTCCGCGAGCACGACGAGACCCTCCGCGACGAGTGGGTCGACCGAATCTACGACGTCTACCTTCCCCAGGAGCACTTCACGCTGCTCGAAAACCACCTCCGGAGCGAGGTTTTCCCCGAAATCGAAGAGCGGGTGACGATCCAGCGGCTGACCGACGAGCTGGGGCGGGCAAACGCGGCGGTGAACGACCGTGAGGACATCGATGAGAGAGCAGGGATCGCGGCGGCCGCGCACGAACACGACGTCCCGATCTACGCGCCCGCGATCCAGGACTCCGTACTGGGCCTTCAGGCGTGGCTGTACTCCCAGACCACCGACTTCGGGCTCGACGCGCTCGGTGACATGTCCGGGCTGAACGATATCGCCTACGAGGCCGAGAGCACTGGCGCGCTGGTGATCGGCGGGGGCGTCCCGAAGAACTTCGTCCTCCAGACGATGCTGGTCGCACCCGACGCCTACGACCACGCCGTCCAGCTGACGATGGATCCCGAGCACGCCGGCGGGCTCTCGGGCGCGACCTTGGAGGAAGCCCGGTCGTGGGGGAAGTTGGAGAAAGCAGCCAGCAACGCGAGCGTCTACGCCGACGCGACGATCACGCTGCCGCTCCTCGTGGCGGGAGCGCGCGAACGCATCAGCGAGTAACGACGGATCGAGTGTCGAGAGAGCGCTCGAACGCGATCACTGGTCTTTGTAGTCTTTCTGCGGAACGTCGACGATCTCGCCGTCTGCCTCCTGCCATGCAGTGAATCCCCCTTTTAGATGGGTGACATCAGTGTATCCCATCTCGGCGAGGCGTTTGGCGGCGAGCGCCGACCGGCCGGCCTCGTTGCAGTAGAGGACGTATCGCCGGTCCGGGTCGAAGAATTCCTTGTAGTACTCGGTCTCGGGATCGGCCCAGAACTCGAGCATCCCGCGCGGAGCGTGTTCGGCGTCGGGGATCGATCCCTCGATCCAGACCTCGCGGATGTCGCGGATGTCGAGGGCGGTCGTTTCGCCGGCGGCGAGTTCGGTTTCGAGCTCGTCGACCGAGATCGATTCGATGTCGCGCTCGGCCTCTTCGACGAGCCCCCACGCCGATCGTTCGAGCGTGCTCATGGCCCCACGTTCGTGGTCTCGGTGATAGCTCTTCGGGCGTAGTGGTTTCCGCCCGTCCCACGCCGTGGGTTCGTCGGGGCGTGGCACCTACCGGGAGCCGAACGCAGCACGGACCATCGATCGAACCGTGTGAACCAGGCGGCGTTTTGATGTGGCTCGGGAGCGACGAGGGTATCACATGATCCTCGTCACCGGCGCGACGGGCACCGTCGGTTCGGCCGTGGTCGAAGCGCTCTCGGAGAGCGACGATCGGGTTCGCGTCGCCACCAGAGATGTGGCCGCGGCGCAGGACGAACTGGCGGGTGTCGACGACTACACCAGGTTCGACTTCGCGCATCCGGAGACGTGGGGGGCCGACGCTGGCCGACATCGACCGCCTCTTTCTGGTTCGGCCGCCGGTGGTCGGGGTGGACCCCATCCAGGAGTTCGTCGACGCCGCCGCTCGCGTCGGTGTCGAGCACGTCGTCTACCTCTCGGTTCTCGGGGCGGAGAAGAACCCGTTCCTGCCCCATCGACGGATCGAGCGCCGTATCGAGTCCTCCGGGGTCGCACACACGTTCCTCCGCGCGTCGTTTTTCATGCAGAACCTCGCCGAGGTGCACCGACGCGACATCGTCGAACACGACGAAATCCTCGTTCCGGCGGGTGCGGGCGAGACGAGTTTCGTCGACGCGCGCGACATCGGGGCCGTGGCCGCGCTCGCGCTCACCGAACCAGGCCACACGGGTCGCGCCTACGATCTCACCGGTTCGGGAGCGCTCGCCTACGACGACGTGGCCGACGTGTTCTCCGGAGTTCTGGATCGTCGGATCACCTACGCCGATCCTTCAGTAGTCGCGTTCGTCCGCCGGATGCGATCGCGGGGAACACCGCTCCCGTTCGTCGTCGTCATGCTCGGGATCTACACGACCGCGAGGCTGGGGTTCGCGGCTCGAGTGACGCGGGACGTCGAAACCCTGCTCGATCGAGAGCCGATCGCTATGCGGCAGTTCGTCGCGGAGCACGCCGACGCGTTCCGCGAGTAGTCGAATGTCGGATCGATGCTGGAGAGCGCAATCTTGCACACGGAGAACGCTTTTTACCGCCGACGGCGGTGAGGGGTGCATGGAGAAAGTCGCGATCGACGAGGTCGACGTCGTCAACAACCCGCTCGGGGTGCACTCAGTGCGCAAACCGGTCTCGGGGGCGCTCGGGACCGACGACTTCGCGATGAACTACTTCGAACTCGAACCCGGCGAGTCCTTTTCGGGCGGCCTCCACACCCACCACGATCAGGAGGAGGTCTTCTACGTCCAAGAGGGCGAGGCCACGTTCGAGGTGGGTCGCGAGCGCGAGGAAGTGTCGGTCGCGGCGGGCGAGGTCATCAGATTTGCCCCCGGTGAGTTCCAGATGGGGACCAACGAGTCCGACGAGCGCACGATAGGGTTCGCGCTCGGCGCGCCGAAGGCCCGCCACGACTTCGAGGAGATGGAGTCGATCGTTCCGTGTCGCGAGTGCGGCGAAGAGACCGCCCACGAACTCGACCTCACCGAGGAGGGGGCCTTCCACCTGACCTGCACGGAGTGTGGAACCGAGTTCACGATGGGATAATCAGCGCGCGAAAGCGTCATTTTCCTCGCTGGCGTAGCGCCGCCGGCCGATGACGAGGCGTGGTTCCGAGCCGGACTCGGCACCCGGTGCTGACGAGCCCTATGAGTACCGAGGCCGTCGTCTCTTTACTCCCATGTCACAATCTCCCATAGATGTTTATTCGATGGGGCCTTGTAACACATATGACGGGTCGCTACGCGTTCGAGGGAAACGAGCCGGCTGTCGATCCCGCTGCCCACGTGAGCCACGGCGCGACCCTGGTCGGTGACGTCGCGGTCGGTGCGCACGCGAGCGTCTGGCCAGGTGTCGTCCTGCGCGGTGACATCGCACCGGTCCGCGTCGGCGAGCACTCACACGTCGGCGACAACGCGGTACTCCACGCCTCGACCGCGGGCGATCGGGTGATGATCGGCCACGGTGCGGTGCTCAACGACGCCGTCATCGAGGACGGCGCGCTCGTCGGGTTCAACACCACTGTGAACTCCGAGGTCACAGTCGGGGCCGGAAGCATCGTCGCGAGCGGAACCACCGTCCCGGAGGGGTACGACATCCCACCGGAGTCGTTCGTCCGCGGCGTCCCCGCGACTGTGACTCCGATCGCAGAAACCACGCTCGATCCCGAGGCGATCTTCGAGGCCCACTCCTCGGGAGCGTACACCGATCTCGCCGAACGCCACGACGACCTCTTCTCCTGATCCGGACTCGTCTCAGGCGGGAGCGTCGACTTCCTCGACGAGTGTGGGTGAATCGTTCGCAGGGTTGTTCACGGCGGTCGAGACCGGGTACGCGCGCATCTCCTCGGCCGGGTACGGTTCGAGGAGTTCCTTCCCGTCGGCCTCGCCAGCGAGCCACCGCTGCTCGCCGTCGGGCGGGAGTACGACTGCCATCCGGTCGTGGAGTGGCTCGATCACGGAATTGGGTTCGGTCGTGACGATCGTGAACGTCTCGACCGGGTCGGCCTCGGTGTCGGGTTCGCCGTCACCGAACTCGTCGAGGCCCGTCTGTTTCTGCGGCGGTTGCCAACGCTCCCACAATCCTGCCAGCGCGAACGGTCCACCGTCGTGGAGCGTGACGCAGTAAGGCTGTTTGCCCGCATCGGTTTCGGTCCACTCGTAGAACCCATCGGCGAGCACCAGACACCGCCGGCGCTCGTACGCAGCCCGAAAGCTCCGCTTTTCGTCGACAGTCTCCGCACGGGCGTTGATGAGGCGGTTCCCGATGCTCGGGTCGTCGGCCCATCCAGGAATCAGTCCCCACTGGAGGTGCGAGATCGTCTCGGGTGCGTCGTTCGTGATGACTGGTAGCTTCTGGCCGGGCGCGGCGTTGTATCGTGGCTCCAGCGACCGTCTAGCGGTTGCACCGAATCGATCTTCGAGGGTGTCAGGTGACGTGAAGATGGTGTAGCGTCCGCACATACTAGAACCACGCTAGCAGTGTGAATAACCCCATCGGCCACCCAGCTCGTTCGCCCTGATTCGTAATAGAGAGGTACTTCTCCGAAGGGCGGTCGTGCGTCGTCCGTGCCAGTTCGGGGGAGGGCTATACTCACGCCGGCCGTGGATTCCTTCATGCAGATAGATCGGCGGGCGTTCCTCGCGAGCGCCGTGGCGGCCGGCGCGCTGGCTGGCTGTCTCGGCAGCGGTGGCGAAACCGACGCGGGCAGTGGCGGGAACGAAAGCGATGCTGGGAGCGCCGGTAGTGCGGCAAGTACGACGGCCGGCGAGCAAGCGCCAGAGACGACCGCAACGGGGCCGACAACTTCCGACGCCGATCCGACCGCGACACCGAGCGGATCGTCGGCAGATGAGACGGAACAAGCCACCAGTGGATCGTCAACGAACGGGACGGCGGCCGGAACGCCACCAGCCGCGAGCATCGACCATCCGGCGGTCGCGGCGCTCGCGGGCCAGCCGTACCGTGGCCCGACGCCCGGGACGGCCCCGGGGCTGATCGTCGCCTTCGAGGACCCGTCGTGTCACAACTGCGAACGCTTCAACACCGGCACCCTCCCGACGCTCGAAGCGGAACTCGTCGAGCCGGGCGAGGCGACCTACGTCTATCGGAACTTCCCGCACGCATATCAGTGGGGCGAGCCCGCGATGCAGGCGCTCGAAGCCACCTACGCGCGGAGCGAGTCGGCGTTCTGGGAGCTGAAGACCCACTACTTCGCAACGCAAGGAGAGTTCTCGGAGTCGAACGTCCTCGACCGGACCCAGGCGTTTCTCACGAGCGAGACGGACCTCGACGCCGCGGCAGTCGTCGCGGACGCCGAGGCCAAGGAGTTCGACGCAGCGTTCCAGCGCGACGTCGACGCCGGCGAGAGTGCCGGCGTGGTGAGCACGCCGACGTTCTACCTCTTCAGGGAGGGCGAGTTCCTGACCGAGATCCGGGGCGCACAGAGCTACGACGTGTTCGCCCAGGCATTGAGGGGCTGAGATGGCGGCGACCCGCTCGATCCGACTGCCGACCCGGGCGCGCGACTGGCGGCTGATGGCCCGTACTGCGAGGCTCGTGGTCACCATCCCGCTGTACGCCGCGATCGCGCTCGTCGCCGCCGTGTGCGGGCTGACGCTGTTCGTGCTCTCACAGAACCTCCCACTCGCGGAGTTCCTCATCGCGAGTTCGTTGCCGCTCGACAGCCGACTGATCATCCTCACCGAGCAATACCCGTTCATCGGGACGAACTACGGCCCACTCCAGGGTCTCCTGCTCATCGTGACCGCAGTGCTCATCGGCGTGAACGTCGCGATGGTGATCTACCACCTCCGCGAGCACGCGCTCTCGGCCGCCCAGGGTACCACGAGCGTCGCTGGCGTCGTGCTCGGCACGCTCGGTGCGGGCTGTGCGGCCTGCGGATCGGCGGTGCTTGCGGGCGTGCTCTCGCTCTTTGGCGTCACGGCGTCGCTCACCGTGCTGCCGTTCGACGGCCTGGAGTTCGCGGCACTCGCGCTGGTGGCGCTCGTGTTTTCGGTGTTCTGGCTCGCACGTGGGATGCGCGGCGGCGAGATCAACGGTTGTCCGGTCGATCTCGATTGATCCACGACGCAGAGGTGTAGAAGTAGGAGCCGTGGGTCGGCTTCGGAACCCGCTTCCGGACAAGTCGTTTGTGCTCACAGCCGTTGGAGGGCGCAATTCTTCAAAGCGAACGAGCGAGCACAGGAAGAGATTGGACAGCAGGCTTATTACACTCTATTACATACTGTTTCGTATGCCGATCAGCGCCGACCGTCTCGACGAGGAGGCTACGGCGGTCCTCGAACTCCAGGAGGGCACCCAACCCTACCGAGTCCTCCGATTTCTCGCGGAGAACGACGACAGCGCGTTCACCCAGACCGAGATCCACGAGGCGTTGGACATCAAGCGCGGGAGCGTCGGTGCGGTGCTGTCCCGGCTCGAAGATCGCGGGCTCGTCCGGCACCGCGGTCGCTACTGGGCAGTGGCCGAAGACGACCGGCTCGCGTCCTACGCGGCGCAGTCGGGGTCGAGTTCGGCGTCCACGACTGACGACTACTACGACGAGGACTGATCGATGGTTTACGCTCGCGGCGTGGTCGTGAAGGGCCCCGACTTGTTCGGCCCACACAGTCACCGGCCCTACGTGTGCTTGAGCGACGATACCCATCCATTCAGCGACGAGGAGTCGCTCTACGCCGCGGTGACGACCACGCGACGCTCGGTGGCGATCCCGTTGGCTGACGAGGACTTCGCGACCGGCGGTCTCGACCGCGAGAGCTACGTCAACCCGTGGACCGTCACCTCGGTTCGACACGCCGACATCCGGACCGAGGAGGGCCGGCTCGTCGAATCGACGACCGAGACGATCGCTCGGGAAGCAGCCGGCTATCTCGGCGTGCGGTGAGGTGGCGTTCCGTCACCGTAGCACACAATACGCATCCCCTCTCCTCAGACGTGACCACTCCAACCGACGCAACCATCGACGAAGTCCCGATCGACGACTGAGACGCGGTGGTCGCGACTCTCGACGAGTTCGCCAACGAACTCGCCAAGACCGACGATGGCGTGGTCTGTGAGTTCGACCAAGGCGCGCGCTTTGCGGTCTCGGCGGACAGAACCGTCGAGGCCGGAATGGCGCTCCACGACTTCGCCGGTGGCGCGGACACGCTCGTCGTCGATCACGACGCCGAATCGATCACCGTCGTTGGCGACGGGACGGAGTACACGTTCCGGCAGCCCTGAACCGTTTCGGCCGCAAGTATAAATCAGAGAGCACCGTACTCGACGCCACCCGGTTTGGCGGTCGGATGCCGGACCGCTAGGCCGCCAGGCCACCCACCATCATGTCGGACGCATCGCCCGATCCGTCGTTCGAGATCCCTCATCCGCCGGAGCGACGCTATTCGCGCTACGATGGCCTCGAATACGGCGGTGGGACCGTCTTCGTACTGACGCCCGACGACGACATCGGGAACGACGAATTGGGCGCGCTTCTCGTGGGCGTGCTCGACGGCGAGACGTACACCTACGGCGACTGGTTCGACCTGCCGATGGCGCTGTACCTCGTCCACGACACTGAGACCGGCGACGTGTTTCGTGCGGCCGTTCGAGACGGGACCATCGAACTCCACGTCCTTCCCGAAACCGATCCTGCGGGTTTGCGCGGGCTCTACCGCCGGCTGTGTGCGACGAGTGACGCGACGTGGCGCGTCGAACGCCGAACCGACACCGAGTGAGTTCGACCCCTTCCCGGGCCATACTCGCGGCACCCGCAACCGACTTATTCACCCCACGGTATCCCTCGATATGACTGTCTCGCGCGAGGTCGAACTCTCGGGTCACATCATCGACTCGGGAATGATGCAGGCGTGTTTCGGCGCGATCATGGATCTCGGGGGATCGTTCGAGGTCGACGAGTTCCGGATCGGTCGGAGTGAAGTCGAGGAGTCCTACGCCCGACTCACTGTGTTCGCCGACACCGAACCCGAACTCCGCTCGATCGTCCACGAACTCCACCAGAACGGGGCGAACCCCTCCCATCCCGTGGACGCGAGCCTCGAACCCGCACCCGACGATCAGGTCGTGCCGCCCGACTTCTACTCCACCACTAACCACCCGACCGAGATCCGGTACGATGGCGAGTGGCTCTCCGTCGACCGGATCGAGATGGACTGTGCCGTCGTGGTCGAGGAGGGAGCCAGCGATGGTGGAGACGATGTGGATGGCAGCGGTGGACCGCGCGCGTACACGAAGGTGCTGAACGGGATCGAGGCGGACGATTCAGTAGTTACTGGCGAGACTGGAATCCGAGTCCGTCCGCCCGAACGTCCGCGCGATCGGGAGGGTGCATTCGGGTTCATGCAGGGCGGAGTCTCTTCGGAACGTCCTTCGGAGTCGACCATCACGAAGGTCGCCGAGGCGATCGCCGAGACCAAGCGCGAGGGCGGGTCGGTGCTTGCGGTCTGCGGACCGGCGCTGATCCACTCCGGGGCGCGTGAGGACCTCGCCCGCCTTGTCCGCGATGGGTACGTCGACATGCTGTCGGCGGGCAACGGTTTTGCGGTCCACGACCTCGAACGCGATCTGTACGGCACCTCGCTCGGGATGGACACCGAATCGCTCGATCACCCACGGAAGGGCCACAAACACCACATCTACACTATCAGCGAGATCATCCGCGCCGGCGGGATTCGGGAGGCCGTCGATGAGGAGCTCGTCGAGTCGGGCGTGATGTACGAATGTGTCGCCAATGACCGTCCCTACGTGCTCGCGGGCTCGATCCGTGACGACGGCCCGCTGCCCGACACGATCACCGACGCCGTCGAGGCCCAGAACGCGATCCGCGAGCAGGCCCACGAGGCCGATCTCGTGCTCATGCTCTCGACCCTCCTTCACTCGGTCGCGGTCGGCAACTGTCTGTCCTCGACGACGCGGGTGATCTGTGTCGACATCAACCCCGCGACCGTGACCCAGCTTCTCGATCGGGGTAGCGCCCAGGCGGTCGGGATGGTGACCGACATCGGGACGTTCGTGCCGATTCTCGCCGAACAGTTGCTCGACGAGTGAGCACCCGAGTGTTGCGGTAGCGGTGCGGCGGCGGGGCGGTCCTGGTGGATCGAGGGCGAGCGCCGAAGGCGCGAGGGCTCGGGCGGTGCTGTACGGTTGCGGAGGGCGCTACAGTTCTACCGCGAACGAGCGTCGAGCGGCGCTACGCGCCGCTGACCGTTCGAGCGGGCCTTCGGCCCGCGAGAAGACAGCGAGTGAGCGGATGTTTTTGGCCCAGATTTTTGCGAGTAGCGAGGGACGCTTCGCGTCCCTCGTACCGTGCGAACGGGCGGCTTCGCCGCCCGTGAGCAGAGAGTGGTGTGCGAGCGCAGCGAGCACACCCGACGAAGTAAAAAGGTGGTCTTAGACGCCGCTGACCGTCGAGCGGTACTCGCTGAGGTGCTCGTGAGCGTCCTGAACGCTCTCCCGGGCGTCGCCGTCGAGTTGGGACTCGATCTCGTTGAGCGCGTTCTCCATCCGGGCGATCCGGCCGTGATCGGGCCCGCGATCGGCGTCGGCGAGGTCGTCGAGCTGCTCGGCGAGTCCTTCGATACGCTCGCGCAGATCGCCGTCTGTGTCCCGGCTCGCGTCGGTCAACAGCTCCCCGGCAGTCCGGAGTCGATCGCGTGTCATAGACGCTCTCCTCCCCAAGTAGGTAAAACCGTTATGCTGCGTGCAAATGATGCTGAGATTATAATTTTGGCTTAGATGTTTCGGCGGACAAACACATAAGTTTCGCACGCACGAAGGGGTGCTGTCCTCATGATTGACGAAACGCAGCTCGCGGAAAGCAAGGCGATCCACCGTCGGACGGGGACCACCTTCTACGTCGCGACGCGGCTGCTCCCCGAGCGCGTCCGGCACGCCACGTACGTCCTCTACGCCTTCTTCCGCGTTACCGACGAGATCGTCGACGACCCGAACGGCCCGCCGCCCGAGGTGCAGCGTGAGGAGCTTGATCGCATCCGCGAGGCGGCACTCGGCCGTCGAGAGACCGACGACCAGGTGCTCGCGGCGTTCAGCGAGCTCCGCGAGCGCTACGGGATCCCCGACGAGGTAGTCACGGAGTTCGTCGATGCGATGGCGACCGACATCACGAAACGACGGTACGAGACCTACGGGGAACTCGAAACCTACATGGGCGGGTCGGCGGCCGCGGTCGGGGAGATGATGACCGCCGTCATGGATCCCGACGATCCAGAGACCGCCCAGCCGCACGCCCGCGCGCTCGGTGAGGCGTTCCAACTCTCGAACTTCCTCCGAGATGTCGGCGAGGACATCGTCGAGCGCGACCGGATCTACCTCCCGCAAACGACGCTCGACGAGCATGGTGTCACGACCGAGCAGATCGAGCGCCGCGAGATGGACGAGGCGTTCGCCGCCGCGGTGGCGAGCGAACTCGAACGCACCGAGGAGCGCTACCGCGAGGGCGTCGCCGGGATCAAGTACCTTCCTGATGACTGTCAGTTTCCCGTACTGCTCGCCGCCGTGCTCTACGCCGACCACCACCAGCTGATCCGTGCACACGACTACGACGTGCTCTCGACGACGCCCGAATTGAGCACCGCGCGAAAGCTCTCCCTGCTCGCGCGCACTAGATGGCACTGGGTGTGGAACAAGGACCCCGAGACGGTGTTCGCGAAGGTGAGCACCGTGCCAATGCCTGGCGCGATGCGGCCGGATTCGGGGGTCGGCGAGCCGCGGCCGATGGGCTGAGCTAGCGACAGTTTTGACGTCAAATCTCAGTCGAGATCCGGAACAGTTGCTGTGCCGCACACAGTCAGAATCGCGAGTCGGAAACCGAACCGACGGCGAAATCGAACCGATCGGTTTTGAGTAGGCCACCAGCGAGGACGAGCGCGAGGCCGACCGGCACCCAGTTGCCGAAGTAGGCGTTGATCCCGCCCCAGAGAACGACGAAGCTCACGAGATCGTCGAGCATGAATCCACACTCGTCGAGCCGAGCGTACAGTGCCGTGCGGTCGAAGGTGATATCGAGTACGAATACTGTGACTGTGGCCGACAGCACCCATCCCAAGTAATTCGAGACGGGAACGCCGTAGTAGACTCCCTCACCGTAGCTCCAGAACCCGATCGCGACCGCGCCGGGATCGAGCACGAGATCCACCAGGAGCACGGTTGCGATCACCGCAACGAGGCGGATCGTGCGCCGCCTGGCCGCATCGCCGAGCACGAGGAGACAGAGCAGGTAGCTATTGAGTACGAGCGGCAGGAAGAACACGGGAAGACCGAGCGGAACGCCGGCAAGCATCGGCCCGAGCGCGATGGTGTACTCGAAGGTGCCGTACGGCCAGCCCGTCGTCACGCCGATCAGCTCGATCCCGAAGGCGTAGGCGACGAGCACGGCGAGTCCGAGCGACGCCCGGCGGTCCAGCACCGGCGCGAGCCCCGCCACGAGCGGGAGGCGCATCACGATCGTCCCGAGCAGAATGAGAGCGGGGTTGTAACGCAGCGGTGGGCCGACGAGAGCCTCGGCGCTCGCGAGCAGGAGGAGCGCGCCGACGACCGGGAACACCACTGCGATCGTGAAGCGGTTGTCGGCGACCAGATCGTCGAGCCGGGCCTCGATTCGCCGGCGGGTCGCTGTCTCAGCCGCCATAGATCAGTGTCCAGATCCCGCCGAGAGTCATGACTATTCCGACGAGCGTGTTCACCGCGGGATACCACCAGTACGCGCGCTCGACCGCGACCGACGACCGCGCGATCGCGAACACCAGGACCGGGTACGCGAGCAGGAGGAGGGTGAAAAACGGGTGGACGAGCCAGAACGCGGCCGCCGCGGCGAGCCAGCACGCCCCGCAGTAGGCGTAGGTCCGGCGCTCGCCCAAAGCTGTGGCGGTCGTCCGGATGCCCGCCTCGCGATCGGGCTCGATGTCGGGGATCGCGGAGAAGGTGTGCATCCCCATCGTCCACAGCCACCCGCCGAATACGGCGGCGAGCGGTGGCACCGCGTCCGCGACGGCGATGTAGCCGACCACCCCCGGGAGGACGTACAGTCCGTTCGAGACCGAATCGAGCGGCGGGGTCGTCTTGAACCGGAGGGGTGGTGCGCTGTACGCGACCGCGAGGAAGCCGAAGGCGGCGAACGCCGCGAGCGCGCTCGTGGGGAGGACGGGAACGAACGCAAGGCCGAGGAGCCCACTCGTGAGCACCGCCCAGAGTACGCCGCGATCTCCCGAGTAGCGCACCTCCCGGTCGTCCTTCTTCGGGTTCGCGGCGTCGATGTCGGCGTCGAAGACGTCGTTGACGCCGTAGAGGAAGACGTTGGCGGGGACGAGGAAGTACGCGAACAGCGCGACGGCGACGGGTGAGAAGAGATCGGCGGGTGCGTCAGCAGCGTAGACCACGCCGACGATCACCGGGCCGGCGAGGTATAGCCAGAACCGTGGGCGCGAGAGCCGGAGGAGGTAGCCGATCCGCGTCGATTCGGGCGGCGCGAGCGCTCCGAGCCGGCCGACCGTCCGGCGGACGCGCTCGACAGTACTCATCGGTGGTCGTCGATCACGGCGTTCGCGGCGTGCTCGCCGCTTATCAGGCACATCGGAACGCCGATCCCGGGAGTCGTGTACGAGCCAGTGAAGTAGAGGTCCGGAACGGCTTCGGAGCGATGCGGCGGTCGGAACAGGGCGGTCTGGCGGAGCGTGTGGGCGAGGCCGAGCGCGGTTCCCTGCCGGCTGTTGTAGCGCTCGGCGAAATCCGACACCGAGAACGTCTCCTCGACGACGATC
>NZ_AOMD01000026.1 GCF_000336915.1 Halococcus saccharolyticus DSM 5350
GACGTCTTCGACATCGAACTCGACGAGGCAGACCCTCAGGAGATCATTCGAACTGTCGAGGCGATGGAGCCCACCTTCGGCGGCATCAATCTGGAGGACATCAGCGCGCCCGAATGCTTCGAGATCGAGGAGAGTCTCCGGGAGTCGATGTCGATTCCGGTCTTTCACGACGACCAGCACGGCACCGCCATTATCTCCGGGGCCGCTCTCCTGAACGCCGCCGACATCGCCGAGAAGGACCTCGAGGAGTTGGAGATCGTCTTCTCGGGGGCGGGCGCAAGTGCGATCGCGACCGCCCGGTTCTATGTCTCGCTCGGTGCGCGCAAGGAGAACATCACGATGTG